>JAFXEC010000005.1 GCA_017521005.1 Clostridia bacterium
CCATGGATTTAATCCTCCTTAAATTTAATTTAGACTTAATTTTGTAGTGGGTATAATTATATCACTTGTGTTGGGTGGTATCAAGATTTCTCGTAAATATACGCAGAGTCAGTATTGGTAACTATAAACTTGTTTCCAAATCTATAGATACTAGAATCCTTTCTAGCATACTCACATTCAATACTCTTAAACAAACCAGAGTTTACATTGTAGAAATAGATGTTGCCATTTCCAACATAGTACAGGGTGCTTCCATAGAAGGAAAGCGATGGACTCAAGGAACGATTAAGTGTAAATTCGGTAACCTGATCAGAATCTTTTTCTATAATGATACCTCTTGTAATGTTTTCCTCTTTGAAGACCACAAGACGTTTTCTTGAGATATCATCATAGCAGATACCAAGTCTTAAGTTACCAGTAAACTTACCTTTAGAAATAGAGTATACCTTTCTGGAATTACAATACACATCATATGTGTTTTTGTTTGTGTTCTCTTCTATGAAGACAAATTTATCTCCTTCATCTACACTAAGATTAAGTATAGGGAAGCTAGTGGGCTTCTTAATTGTGTGAGTTTTTATCTCTCCAGTTTCAGGATTAAATTCGTCTACAAAAAGTTCGCACTTGTCCACCGAAGTGTAATAGAGAGCATTAGGATTAATTTCGATAGCACCATTTGGATAGCGCTTGTTAATTCTGTATTCCTTCTCAGACTTGATGTCGAAGAAGTAAGACATACTTCCTACTACAACCAAAATACCAAACTCATTCACACTTAATGTATCGTAGTTTCGGATGTTTACCAAGACTCTTTCTTTGTATAACAAGTTGAGCTCGTTATCCAAATACACATCGGGTGAAATAATGGATTTTACCGGTCGTTCATACTGTTTAGGTATAAACATGTTATCGCATTTCTTAAGGTGTTCAAGGTACGCTTCAAGAATGCTAAGCATACTTTCGCGTCTCTTTCCTTCAAAAGTTTCAAGGAAATACTTAATAAGCGTTACAGGTAAGAAGTCCCAACCAATGCTAATGCTTGGCGGTACAATATGATGCTCACCAAGAACCGACAACCCTTGCTTCATACGTTCTGTTTCATTTGCAGGAACCTTATCCATATTTGAAATACCCCTAAAAGGATGGGAGTAAGTAAGGTAATAGAAAGACTGAACTGCAAGAGAATACCAGTCATCGCTAGAAGTAATGTTACCACTTTCAGCGGATGGCGGATAAATGTACATATTGGTGTACATACAGTTTTTTACGTTATCGAAGCTCATTCCGTCGATGTCTATAATAAACACATCTGTACCACGAATTAGGATGTTTCCACCGTTAAGGTCGCCTATGAATCCACCAATAGAATGGAGAAATTCAATTCCTTTACAAACCTTAATTAGAATCTCTACAACTTGTTTTCTTGTATAGCCATGCTCTTTAACAAAATCCTTGTCCTTAAGGCAAGAAATCTTATACGAGTCTTTTACAAACTCTTGAACAAAGCCTTTAAGAGTAACATTACCACCGTCCTTTAAGTAAAGGAGAGTAGAAGCAGAGATAATGTGAATGTCTGAGTGCGTGTTGTTAAACTCATCAATGAGTGGGTTCTTTTCAAGAGCTTTAGCAAGTATTTTAGATTTAAATGCTAAGTCTACATGGCTCTTAAAAATCTTTTGGACAGTTCCTTCTTCGTAAGGATAGATATCTGCTTCACCACCATCGAAGGCTGAATCGCGCGAACTAAGCTTAGCAAAGTGTGCCTTGTCCAAAAAGAGAACTTGCTTAGGCTTAATGCCATCCTGGTTACAAATAGGGCAGAGCGCTCTAGATGTAGCGAAGGGTTGCATATGTGTAAAACAGAAATTCTTGTATGTTTCAAGAGTGCTCTTAATGAGCGATTCGTCGAAGTTACAAGCCTTTATATCCTCCACAATAGCCACAAATTTCTTAAGTCCAAGAGAATGCACCTTAGATAAGTATTCGTCAGCAAAGATATACTCCAAAAGGTAGTTCTTAAATATCTCAAGAGTTTTTTCGGCCTTAGCCTTCTTCAATGCTTTATCTGTTCCAAGTATAACACTAGACTCTAGCATAGCAAGGTTAGGTATTAAAATTTCACCCTTGAAATCTTTATGCATCATCATCGTTTCGAAGATTTGCTTTGATGTGCAGATAAATGACTCGTCTTGAATCTTGGGTAGAACCTTTTTGTACATAACTAAAATTGCTTTTAGCCTTTGTATATGCTTGAAGCTATCTAACGGTATAATGTTCTGAACATTAATACTAGTAAGCATCAGTTTGTTAGGAATCATACCACTAGGAAGTTGTACAAGCTTTTCGGGTTTTATGCCTATAAAGCTACTATAAAGGTTGTTTTCAAGTGCAAGTCTAACTTCATCTACAAAGCTGTTAGGATGTGCGTTCTTGATGGCAGAATACAGAATGTGACTACCTGCAATGTAATATTTTGCGGTTTTATCCTCAAACGCGACATTCTTTTCGTAGTCATCTGTGTCTACTAACATGAACGTCTTTTTGCAGATAGGACAGAACTCGTCTTTAAGGTGCCAATGTTTGTGGAATTTGCATTTCTGCATTCCAAGAACAGCACCAAGGAATTGGCTAGCTTGGTTAGAATAACTTGCTCTATTTCTTTGAGTAACAAGGTCATTGTACTCGAAAACATCGTAGTTTACTCTAAATTCAGCAGCGCCTTCTAAGAGTCCTAAAAAGTACAAATAGTATTCTCTAGGATTGTATCCATTTGACTTGTACGCGTTGTAGTAAAGTTTATCCTCATAGAGTACAGGCATTTTAGAGTCTAAGGAAATAAGAAGATGATTGCTTGTAGGAGAAATAGAAAGCACACTTCTGTCATACTGAACATACATTTCCAGTACACTGTGAATGAAAACATATACTTCTTGAGTATGCAGGGTGTTAGACTTTATTACCTCATAAGCATTCTTAAGTCTTCCATAATTCCAAATAACACCAATAACCTTGTAATTTCCTGCTATTGTTACGTTTTTTGAAACGATAACTTTAGTAGGAGCAAGGAATCCTTTACCACGAAGGTTAGGGTTTGCAAAGATATTCTTAAGAGAATTCTTTGAAATATCTCGACTATCTATGTAGCCAAGACAATCTTCCAAGGCCATACAGCCTTCAGCAGCTTCTTTAGACTTTACCGTTTTAAGAGCTGCTTTTAGAGCACCTTCAGGAGTGTAATCCTTAAAGAGTGCAACCTTAGAAAGAAGAGCAGTGTCTTTTGGTGAAATGTTTTCTACAAACTCTACCTGGTTTACTTCAAGACCGTTAAACGTATCATCCTGGGGTGTAATAGTAACACTACCATCTTCCAGAAAACTAATTAATGCCTTCATAAACGTAGGGTGCAAGATTTTTACAAACTCACACTTATAAATATCCTTAACATCAATTTGGTTGTGCGTAAGATATTCACGTATTACTAAGAACATTACATATTTGTAGTTAAACGGTTCACTTGCTTCAGTCGCGTTAAAGGAAATAGCAAGTGGGTCTCCGAAGGTAGGGTAGTATTCTATCCTATCCATCAAAATAGTGTCTAGGAAATCTGTATTCTTGTAGAACCAGAATCTCTTTGTTTTACCTTTGCATCTGCCCCAGTCATCCAAGGTTTTAATAAGAGTGATGAGATTATTCTCCGAGGTATAACAATAAGAAACAGCACCTTTAAGTGTTCTGCTTGTGCTCTTACCAAAGTAAATATATCTGCCGATGTTCGTAGATACGAGTACAGAGTAGCTAGAAAGATTAGCTATTTCGTCAAGTTCTTTAAGCTTACCCAAAATCATATCGAAATCTTTGTCGTTTTTTACCTTTGCAAAAGTAATATCGTCATTGTCCTCGAAAATTATGAAATCATCATTTTCTCTAACTTGTTTAACAGAAGCCAAAAATCTTTGTTCGTCGATAACGAACGCGGTGTGATGCCGGTCGTAATTCTTGAAGTTAAGCACATCTTCGCCGTAGTTAAATAGGTCATGCAAATCCGTAATATAATTATTGTTCAAGGTATACCGGATGATGTTAATCTCAAGCTCAAAAGGGATATTGCTAGAATATCTTCTGCCACTTTCGATGAACACACCCATTCTAAGCCATTCATAGAATGTAGAGTTAGAATTTGTAATGGAATACTTGAACTCTTTGTAAGAAGTGTAATAGTTCATCTTAACAAAGATTATACTAAGGATAATGTCTATATCGCTCGGAGCGAGAGTCACAGGTTCAAACACCATTGCCATGAACAGCGCGTTAATCCAGTGATCATTTTCAGACAAAAGATACAAGGTGGGGTAGTGTATGTATACATTTTCCCCGGATGCTCCAAGAAAATCTTTGAAGTTATCTGCAAGAGATACAAGACTTTCAAAGATATATCTTGGAGTTTGATCAATTGTACGACCGTTGTATACGGCAAAGACAGCTTTTTCCGCTTTGTCTACTGTAATAAACTTAAGGCTTTGATATTCTGAAGAAATAGTTGCTCCAGATTTTATAGCCTTATATATGATTCTTGAAAGTCTTTCATCCGTTATATGGAGTACAATTCTTTCAAGACTATCATAAGTGTATACAGTTACAAGAGAATTAGAACGACCTTTACACCACTGCTTATCCATTTTGTGAAGAAGTTTTTTGTATTTGCTTTCGCGAATGCTAATACTGTTTTCAGATTTGTATGTAGCACTCTTAAAAACAGCCGTGGGTTTAAGTAGTGTAAACATATGTCCCTCCAATAAATGTAATATTGGTAAGGAACTTATACGTTGAAGAAGTCGTCATCAACGATAGCCTGATCGGCTGCAGTATCTGCCGCAGTATCCTTGCTTGCCTTAGAGAAAAACTCAGACTTCAAGGAGTAAGAACTTCTAGACTGCTCCTTGCAGCTCTTAGAAAGTTCGCTGCCAAGGCACGCTACAAGTTCCTTTACGGTAGTGATGTTTTTGGTGCATGTGAATCCAAGCTTTTCTCCAGCTTCAGTTCTTATAGCATCACCGAAAGCAACAAATACCGTAGTAGCGTCAAGCGAATTGAGCTCGGTAATTGCAGCCTTGGCATTGTCCATATATCTGCCGTAATCTTCGTTGTCTTCACCGTCTGTAAAGACGAGGAAGGTAATGCGTGCACGCACATTGAGTCTCTTTACGAGCTCGTTGTAATATGCAATTGTAGATTCTACAGTTCTTACGATAGAAGAGTAGAGGTGAGTTGCATTGTCTGCGTGGTAGCTGGTATCGAAGAAACGAACCTCCTTAAAGGGGCTCATCCGGTAGTAGTTGCTGAAAGTTGCTTTGGAAATTGCGATGGATCCCTTTTCTTCAAACTTAGAAAAGTCATCGTAGAAAGCTTTATTTGCCTTCTGCATTGCATATACATGTTCCTCCATTGAGCCGGATTCATCGTAAAGCAATGCAATGATGTTTATGTTGTCCGAAGAAAAGTCGTATTTGCTATCAGATACAATGTAGTTCATATTAAATATCCTCCAATAATTTATATTCTCCAAAATTTGTTTCAAGATTTTTGAAACCGTTAAAGTATGAGTGGTTCAGATAAACTCTGTTACCTGATACATGGAAATCTAAATACAGATTTCTAAGTTCGTATGTCACGGTTAAAAGATTGTTATCCTCACATTCCATAAAGAGAATGTATTTCTTTTTCTTATTACCGTGGTACGAAAGAAGTTTCTGCTTTTCAGACCTAATGAAGAAGTCTGAGTATTCTGTGTACTTGCTGCTTAGTGTTACAAACTTGCTATGCACAAAGTTGAATATTGTGTTTACAGACACCTTGAGCACATCGTCATAAAGCTCGAAGATTTTGGTAAGAAAGAAGAACTCTCTCCAAGAAATATCTTCCTTAAATCCTCTTAAAACATCGGTTAGTATTTTAGCACGATTTGTTTCAAGCATCGAAAGAAGAGATACGGCGGTGTTCTTCACGCTTACATTATTCTCGGGATTACAACATGAGATAAAAGAGGGGAGTGGAAATACAAATTCCACACCGCTATTATCTGCGATGTTATCTACCGTGTTTTCAAACTGGATAAGCTCTACAAAGAAAGCTGAATCAGAGAAAGTGGTAGTGTAGTTCCTAAGTCTAGCTTGGAGCTTCTGACAACAAGAAATGATATGACCATCCTTGATGTTAGCTGTAACATAGTTTTGGTAATGCTCCAAATCTTCAATGAAGTATTTGAAAACCAAATCATCATACTCGGATTCTATAAACAAGTTATAGAACTTAGAGTTAGATTTTTTGTACTCATCAAAAGTGTCTGTTAGCCTACATCTTAAAGAAGATTTGAAGAAAATGTATTCTGCGTATATAACGTAGTTTAGAAATTCTTCCTTCTTTCTGGTATCGGCTAAAAAGAAACGTTCGCTTTTTGCTTTGTTAAGCAAATTGCTAAGCGAAGTAACAGCATTGTTAAGCTGAGATGCCACTACGTGATTTTCGCGGTTGGTATCTAAAAGTGCATTGTAGAACTGATTCAGTTTCATCATCAGTTTCGAGAACTTGTCTTTGTAAAGGTTGTAATTAACAACTAACTCTACAAAATCTTTAATCTCTATTTCTAAGTTAGAAACTGCAATAAGTCTACCAGACTCACACTCCGGATCAATAGCGAAAGTGAGTTCGCCGCTTAATCCATCGGAGTATTTTGAAAGTTCTGCTTCGTATTCCTTGCGTTCTGCGGCTATCCTTTCAAGATAGTGTAGATATTCACTTGGGAATTGAAGAGAGAAAACTTTTATGTATTGCTCAAGATAGTTCAATTTTTCATAAACTATATTGCGCATTTTGAATTTTTCTACTTCTTCTAATTCCTTTGAAAGTTCCTCTACAGAGGGCGTATCATCTACAACTGTCTCTTTTTGAGGTTCCTCAGAATTTTTAGGCTTTATGCGAAACACTTTCTTAAAAAATTCTTTAAGTTTTTCAAAGAATCGCATGTGTTTCTCCTTATTTATAGAAATTAGATTCGATGTGACCTATAACAGGGAAACCTAAGGCGGCAGCCTTAATTGTATGAATGTCTTTAAGACAGAAATACTTTACAGCTTTAACCTTCTTTGTTTTTGTTATGGTCCTCAAAAGAATGCGAGGATTGTGCTTGCATTCATCAGTTCTTGCCGTTCCGATAAAAATAATACGAACTTCTTCAAGCATGTACTGCTTGAAATCTACATCAAACGTTTTGTAAAGAGTAACATAGTCCTTTACAAAGTTGTTAATGTGAGTGAGTGTAGAATAGATATCGAATTTGGTTTCAGCTTTTTCATCAAGAGTAAGCAGGGGAGATACAATATCTTTACCTTTAAGAGTATCTCCTTTAAGAAGCTCAGAATGTTTTGTAGCATTGCCAAAGCGGATAAACATAAAAAACTCGTCAGTATTGTCTGCAACAATTTTATTGATGAGTCTTGTAATTTCTGCTTTGTAACCTACAGTTTCTTCTGAAGCTTCAACTACGATGATGATACCGCTTCTTTTTTCATATAACGGTTTTGGTGTATACACTTTGTACCAAGGCTCGGGTTTCTCGCCGGGTCTTAGTGGTTCAGCAGGACCTTTGTATGCATCGGGTTTGTCACCAATTTTAGAAGGTGTAACCGGTGCGTGGTAAGGTGCGGAAGGACCAATGTGGTTTTCCGGAAATGCTGGACCATCATAAAAATCTGTTTCTTCAGCGCCATATCCATAAGCCTGTGGAGGCGGATATGAAACTTGTTTGACAGGTGCTTTCTGCACTGGCTTTTGAGCTGGCTTTTGAGCGGGCGCAGGAGTAACTGGTGTCACTTTGGTTACACCAGAAGGTTTCTTTGGTTGCACGCCAAATACTTGTTCTATGGGATCGACCACAGGACTTTGTATTTCGTCAGGCTTTTTCTTCTTGTTAAATAATCCCATCATGTTCTCCTTATATAAGAATAGTAATGTCATCAAAGAACTGGCTTTGATTAGAGCGGATGATGCCTTCAGGAGAATACTTAGTATCCGTTCCCAAAACTAAAGCATCGAAATCCACATCGAGTTTTTTGTCTGCGATTGGTGCAATACCATCCGAAGCAATACCTACAAGCTTGAAGTCTTTCTTTGGATATTCGAAAGTCTTAAACTTAAGGGGCTCCTCATAGGTTGTTGTTGGAATCTTAGTGTATGCAAAGTACGGGGGAGTTTTGCCATAGAAGAGGCGAGTGTAACTCACAACATCTTCGTGGTTAACGGTTATTATATAACCATCTCCGATGAACTTTACGATAAACTTATCTTCGGTTTCAAAACAAGCTATGATGGTAAAGAGTAAATTGTTTGCGATGAAATCGTTTGCGTCTTCTTCAGTTGTAATAGAAAGAATAGATTCAAACGCCTTACGAACGTTTGACTCAAATTCATTTACATCAAACCGGTTGGGAAGCTTAGCGAAAGCCTGCACAAAAAGTCTTGTTCCTACCTCAGAAAATTCGGCGGAACTGCAACCATCTGTAACAAGTTTCAGGTTGTTTTCCATGTAACAGAAATCTTGATTGTTTAGGCCATTTAGATAATGACCATTTCCTTGTCTACATATTCGCATATAGACACCTCCTAAAATTTAATTAAATTTGCTATTAATATAAATTGCGGTAAGATTATATCATAAAACGCTCAAAAATTCAATATTATGTAACCTTAATTTGAAATAAAATAGATGAAATAAATGTAAGCAAGAATTAGTATCTAAAATATATTAAAATAAAAAGGAAAAAGAGACAAAAATGAAAGAAGCACAGTATTTTAATACTGTGCTTCAAAGGGGATTTCGCCTTAGAACTTAAGGCCGGGTGTGCTTGTTGATGTAGAATCAGGGAGCGCATCCTTAACTTCGCCTTCAGACTTGAGTCTGGTAACGAAAGGAGCAATCTCGGTAAGCAGATTCTCAAGCTTGCCAAGTTCGGCTTCAATGCCTGCAGCTCTTTCTTCACGTGCCTTTTTGATAAGATCGCATCCTTCGATAACGGTCTTAGCAGCTTCCAAAGCAGCCTCAACACTGTACACACCGTTTAAGAGAACCTTTTCAGATTCTTCGGCGGTAAGGACGGTGTTTTCGCTGACTTTCTTCATAAGCTCGCTGTTAAGAGCAGAGAGAGATTTCTGACCCTCAAGAGCAATTTTGGTCTTTGCATTAAGGACAGCGTTTCTAAGCTGTTGAGATGCAAGCGCCATGCTGTGGCTCTTCTGGGTGCGAACGGCAATCTGTGTGTTCTTGTTTGCTTTTGCCTGAAGGAAAAGCTGACCGATACTGATTACGAATGCTGCGCGGGATTTTTCAAGGTTAAGAAGAACAACCTGAAGGGTTTCAAGACCGTCTTTCAAATTATCGTACTTCTCTTTGTCTGCAATGAGACCAGTGAGTTCGTATTCTTCTTTTGCCTTTTCAACCTGCAGTGCGATGCGCTTTTCAGCGATGCGGCCGGCAACGATGTACTTTTCAAGCTCTTCACAACTGAGTTTGTCCTGCATAGCAGAAGTGTGGATCTTTGTCCAACCATCTTTAAGCAGTTCTACCCAGCTGTCGCAAGAACGCATAAGCTGTTCCAAAAGCTTGTAGTTTGTAATTGCTTTGTATTTCACATCGGTATCGTGTTTGTCCTTGGCGCCGGGGGAAAGCTTCATGAAAAGTTTCTGCAAGAAACTGGGTTCTTTGAGAACCAGATTGAAATCTTCGTAGCTGTTGTTTGCTTGTTTGGAAAGCTCAACAACTTCTTTGATAACCTGCTGGTCGGCAGCAGAACCGGCTTCGTCCTGAAGAATTCTTCCTGCTTGTTCGAAAGAACGAAGAAGAGGAATAGAACCATAGGACATGACGTTTTCGATTTCTGTAACGTCGATTTGTTCGGAAAGAGCTACAATTTCCCGCTGAACATCAGCAGGAAAGCTCGCAAGCGAACTGGTACTAAGCGGTGCAAGTTCTTTTGTAGGAACTGCGGGTTTGTTCTCGTTACTAGACAGAACCTCGGGAACGATTGCTGTGTTTTCTGTCATTTCTTTAATCCTCCTAATTATTTAATTATGGTATACAGAATAAACGCGTGTATATTATATCACTCTTAAAGATTATTGTCAACTAATTATGGTAATTAACAAAACGCAAGACGGCAAAAAGGTGTTAGCATTCACTAACACCTTTTAGTTTTTAAGACTTTGCAGGTTCAGCAAGTTGCTGTTTCAAGGTCTCGATTTGATTCATACAGAGTGTGATGTCGTCTTTGACGACTTGGGCAGTTCTGTCTGAAACGACGGGGCCGCCGTAGTATGTAATCTTGCCGAGCTCGTTGAAAAGAGAAGTAAGTCTTAAATTTTCACTTTCCAAAGAATCTTTGAGACGTGCCCGCCTCTGCTGTTCGTTTACAAAATCGCTTGCCTTGCTAAAACCTTTTGAGATAGTATCTCTAAGTCCCATGTTTTTAATCCTCCGAATATATTAATATTGTAGCGTAAAAGCAACGCTACTTATATTATACCATATGAACAAAATTATGTCAATTTTGTACATAAAAAAGCCCCGGTCAAACCGAGGTTGTAATTATTTTGCTAAAAGTTTTGCAAAGTGAGCTTTTTTTCTATCTGCTGTATTTCTTTTTAATACACCTTTAGACCAAGCTTTATCTACTTCAGAAACAGCTTTTTTGTAAAGTTCTTCTGCATTTTCGCCGTTTGCTACTGCAGTTTCGAATGCTTTAACAGCTTCTCTGTAAGCTTTTTTAACTTTTATATTTTCAAGTCTATTAGCATCGTTTACTAATACTCTTTTCTTAGCTGATTTAATATTTGGCATGTTTTTCCCTCCCTTTTATATGAGCATAATATTTTACAGTAACCATTTTAACATAATAATTTAGTAAAATCAAGTAGGAATTGAAAAAAATAAAATTTGTGGTATAATATGTCCAGCTTTAATAAAAAATCCAAAAATAATTAGGAGGATATCATGAAATTTGAATTAAGCAAAGAAGAAGAAAAAAAGGTCAGAGAGTGGGAAGAAAACCACAAATGCACTGAACGGAACAAATCCTGTTGCGGTGGCGAGATTACATATTCTTTTACTCCGACGAGTATTGGAACCGCGGTTGATGCTACATGCATCTGCGGTCAAACTTTAGCCGTAAGAGAGCTGTAATTTTATTTACACCAAATATCCTATGTGATATAATTCCTTTAGCAAAAAAGGTAAGCAAAAAATTATTAAAAATATTAAAGAAATGTGAGGTTTAAAGATGTCATTAAAAGGTAAAATTATTGTCATTGAAGGAACTGATGGCAGCGGTAAACAAACACAGGCTAAAAGGTTAAGAGAAAAATTAACCGAAGCAGGGTATACCGTTTATGCAAGTTCTTTCCCGAATTACGAAAGTGATTCATCAGCAGCTGTAAGAATGTATCTTAAAGGCGAGATAAAGGAAAAAGCAGAAGATGTAAGTGCTAAAGCAGCCTCTATCTTTTACGCTGTAGATAGATACATTACCTACAAGAAGGAAATGGAAGCAGTACATTCTAGTGGAGAACAAGTAATTATCCTTGACAGATATGTTGCTTCTAACATTATTCACCAAGGTGCTAAACTTATTAAGAGCGAAGGCGAACATGGACTTCATGAGTTCATTAACTGGCTTTCAAATCTTGAGCATGGAGATTTTGGAATCCCCAAAGCAGATGTTACTATATATCTGAATGTGCCTGTAGATTACACGATTAAGCTTAGAGAAAATCGTGCAAACAAAATTACAGGTGGAGAAAAACAAGATATCCATGAAGCAAGCGAATCTCACTTAAGAGATGCTTCTGTGTCTGGTCTTACTGCAGCCAAACTTTTAGGCTGGAATGTTATAGAGTGCGTTAAGGATGATACTATGCGTACAATCGAAGACATTGCAGATGAAATTTGGTCTGTGGTAGAAAATATTAAATAATTGGAGGATAAAACGTATGTCAAAATGGGATCAAGAGTATCTGAATCTTTGCGAAAAGATTATTAACGAGGGCAAAGTGCATCACAACAGAACCGGCGATGATACGATAAGAATTATCGGTCATACATTTGAGCTGGACATTGCAGAGGAATTTCCTGTGCTTTCTGTGAAACAGGTTGGTATCAAAGGCCCGCTTATCGAGCTTTTGTGGATATACCAAGCTCACAGCAACAATGTTCAGTGGCTTCGTGACAGAGGCGTAACAATTTGGGATGAATGGGAAGTGGATACTGACGGTGTATATCGTCAAGGTGGAAACAACCGTTTTATCGGTAAAGAGTACGCCGGAACTATCGGTACAGCATACGGCTATGTTACCGGTCATTTCGGATGGCCTGAAAACAACATCAAGGAAATTCTGGAACATCCGGAAAGCAGAAGAAACATCATTGATCTTTGGCAGCCGCAGTTCTTTGATACTGCTGTTTTGCCTCCTTGTGTATATGGCAGCCAATTTATCGTTGACGGTGATACTCTTCATATAAGAGTAACTCAACGTTCTTGCGATGTGGGTCTTGGACTTCCTTACAACGTAACTCAGTATGCAGGGCTTGCATATATGATTGCACACGTAACTGGTCTTAAGCCTGGCAAGATGCTTTACCAAATCACAGATACCCATATCTATTGCAAGCATCTGCCTGCAATCAAGGAAATGATCAAGAGACGTGACCTTGCTAAACCTGCGCCTAAGCTTTGGATCAACCCTGACGTTAAGGATTTCTTCAAGTTCGATAACTCAAGAGAACTGAAGGACTTCAAACTTATTGGGTATGAACACCTTGGCAAGGTGCCTATGGAGGTGTCTATATGATTAAGATAATTGCTGCAGTTGGCAAAAATCTTGAACTTGGAAAAAACGGCGATCTTATCTGGCATCTGCCTAACGACCTTAAGTTCTTTAAGAGTCAAACGGTAGGCTGCATGGTGGTTATGGGACGTAATACCTATAACTCTCTTCCTAAGAAGTTGCCCGGCAGAAAGCATTTGGTTATAACTGATGTTGATGATTTCAATAAACCTGTTGATGATGTTGATATCTTCTATAACATGGAGGATATGTTGAAAGAAATCAAGAAACATTCGGAAAACGAAGATGTATTTATTATCGGAGGAGCGAGCATTTACAGACAATTTGTGCCTTTTGCGGATGAGCTCATTCTTACCGAAGTTGATGCAGAAGCACCTGATGCCGATGTATATTTCCCTGTTTTTGATAAGGCTCAGTATGTAAGAGAAGTTGTTGCTTCAAATGAAGACAACGGTATCAAATACGAGCATGTAAGATACGTTAGAAAATAACGTAATGCTTTTTGAAGTTGATTAAAAACAAAAAATTAAGCGAGTACTTTGTACTCGCTTTTTTCTTTAGTATGTTTTCTGTATAAGACATACTTGCCGGTAAAATAAAGTTTTATTTTAACTGTCCGACCTATTCCAAGAAGTTTGCTTTTTGGCAAGGGTAACACCAAATTGCAATGACTTTTATTTATGCGCATAAGAAAGTTTTTTCATCTTGGTATACTAAAATTCTACCCCTAGTAAAATAGATTGTCAATGACAGTAAAATTAAAAAACTGTTACAAAACGGTTACAATTTTCAAGAAAACTCGACAATAAAAACACAAACAATCTGTTGACACCAAAAAGAGTATATGGTAATATGTAGGAACCTTTAGAACTGAAACTAAAATATTAATATATTAAGGGGGAGAATTATGCAGAAGAAACGTGTAATTAGAGATAAGAAAATTAAGACCATGAACATTATGGGTAGTCCGCATTATGAAACAGTAGAAGGCAAACGTCGGCTCATATACAACAGAAAATATGGCATTGCAATTATGAAGCATCCTGAAAAGGAAAAGTATGGCCTGGTAAATATGTGGAACGAAGTTCTCGTAGATACCAAATATGATTTCTGTTGTTATCCAAAGTTTGGAATTGCCTTTGTCCAAAAGAAAGGATTGTGGGGATTTGTAAACTGCAGAGGTGATCTCATCTGCGATTGCAACTATACCCACATATATTCTTTCAAGAAAAAGATTGCACTCGTAAGAAGAGGAAATCAATACGGTCTTGTTGGTATCAATGGCAATGTTGTTCTTAAGTGTAAGTACACAAGAGAACAGGCACTCTATGAACGGAGGGTAATCCTTCATAGAATGTAACAAAAGGCTCCGCAAAAAAGCGGAGCTTTTTTTATGAAAAATGTAAAAAAGTATAATATATATATAAGTAGAAAAAATATTGAGTGTAAAAATATTAAAGCGCTTGCAAAAAATAAAAATATGTAATAGGATAAGTATATAATGTAATATAAGGGAGGAACAAAAGATGAAAAAAGGTATATCATTAATAGTCTTAGTAATTACTATAATAGTTATGATAATATTAGCAGCGACTGTAATTATTTCGCTTACAAATACAAATATAATAAATAGAGCAGACCAAGCAGTACAACTTACAAATGCAAAACAAGTACAAGATTTAGTAGCTTTAGCATGGGCAGATGCTTATGCGGGAGGCGAAAGAGATATTGTAAAACTACAAGAAGCGGTAGATAAAGTTGTAGAAGAAAGTAAAATAGATACAAATAGATTTGAAATAACTGTAACAACAGGTGGAGTAACTGTAGTAGATAAAAACGAACAAACAAAACCAGAAGATACTACACCAGAACCAGTAGTTTTAACAGCACCAACTGTAGCGGTGTCAAATAACACATTAACAATAACAGATACAAATGCAAAAGTAGATAGATATATAATATATGTAAATGGTGTAGAGAAAACTACTACAACAGTAAAGACTTTTGCACTAGACGAATTAGATTTAACAACAGGAACATATAAAATAACTGTAAAAGCAACAGCGAGTGGATTTGAAGATTCACAAGCAAGCGCTGAAGCAACATATTCTGTAATATCTTTTGTAATAGGTACAACAACTTATTATACAAGAACAGGTTCAACATGGACAGAATGGGTTAATAGCAAATACAATAAAGCTGAAGCTACAACTTCTGGAACTAATATATATGTAGGAAGTGCGTATGTAACAACAAGCGGAAGTACAGCTGTAGATGCAACAGCTACAATAAATGCTGGTGCAACATATAGTTTATATACACCATCATCAAGTGGTGGTTCAAGTCCACATGGTGGCGGTTCGAATTAGTACATATTATATAGGAGGAAACAAAAGATGAAAAAAGGTATATCATTAATAGTACTAGTAATAACTATCATAGTTATGATTATAATTGCTGCAACAGTAGTTATATCATTATCTAATACAGGAATAATAGATAGAGCTGATCAAGCAGTACAACTTACAAACGAAAAACAAGTACAAGATTTTGCGGCTATGGTTTGGGCAGAAAAGTATATGGATGAATATAGAGGAGAAGACCTAACAAGAGAAGTGCTAGAAGAATTAGAAGCAGAAGGAATTACAGCTGACGATTGGAATATAACAATAACAGATAGTGGTATTACGGTAAAAAATAAAGTTGTTTCTGCAAAAGAAATATCTTTTACAATTGATGGAACTAGTTACAAGGCTTTAGAAGGAATGACATGGGTAGATTGGCTTATAAGCTCATATAATACAGCTGAAGCAACTATAACAAGTGATAATATATATATAGGTGGAAAAAGAGTGATAAAATCTTCTGCTGATGAAACTTTAGAGCTTGGTACTAATGTTATAGTATCTGGAAATGCGTATGGACTTAAATCAACAGGTGGTACTAGTGATCAACACGGTGGCGGAGCAGGTTAAAATGATTAATATTAAAGGTAAGATTAACGTCTTACCTTTATTTTTCGGGCTTTTCTAAAACTTTGTAAAAAAAGTGTAATATTTTTGTAAAAAATACTTGCAAAAAAATATGTTGTATGTTAAAATATTGATGTTGATTTGCGTAGAAGTGGTAGATGGCTATGCTTAGACATAGGGAACTTCCATGGAGCATGTCTGATTTTAAATCGGGCGGCAAGTATAAAATTGTATTTGCCAAGTATATATTTTTGAAAAAAAGTATGTTTATTTGGCATTATATTATACGACAATTTTGAAACACACGGGGTAGTGTAAAACTTGCAAGTCCTTGAAATAATAGTAAAGGAGTGAAATTTATGGCAAAAACAAATGTATCAAAAATGAGAATAAGACTTAAATCTTATGACCACGTAGTGCTAGAACAAACTGCACTTAAGCTAGTTGAAGTAGCTAGAAATTCAGGAGCTGAAGTATCAGGACCTGTACCTCTACCAACTAGAAAAGAAGTTGTAACTATTCTTCGTTCTCCACACAAACACAAAGATTCAAGAGAACAATTTGAGTTAAGAACTCACAAGAGAGTTATAGACGTTAAGGCACCTAATCAAGCAACAGTTGATGCGCTTATGGCAATCGATATGCCAGCTGGTGTTGAAATCGAAGTTAAACTTTAATAATATTTAGTAGCAATCCTTAAGTAAATTAAGGGAAGTGCAATACCCTATACTGAATATGACATTAGAAGTAAACAGAAAAGTTTAGTAAATTTTTAAAGGGAGGAAATTCAAAATGAAAGAAGTTTACGGTAAAAAACTAGGTATGACTCAAATCTTCAATGAAGATGGAACAGTAGTACCAGTTACAGTAATCGAAGCTTACAAATTAGTAGTTGTTGGAAAGAAAACTTCAGATAAAGAAGGATACAACGCTATAGTAGTTGGTTTTGGTGATGTAAAAGAAAACAGAGTAAACAAACCTGAAAAAGGTGTGTTTGCAAAAGCAGGGGTACCTGTTAAAAAATACATAAAAGAAATCAGAGTAGAAAATGTTGACGAATATACAATTGGTCAAGAATTATCACTTGAAGTTTTAGAAGCAGGAGACCACGTAGATGTACATGGTGTATCAAAGGGTAAAGGATTCCAAGGTGTTATTCACAGATATGGATTACACAGAGGACCAACAACTCATGGTTCTAACTATCACAGAAGACCAGGTTCTATGGGAGCTGGTACAAACCCAGGTAGAGTATTTAAGAATAAAAAACTAGCTGGACATATGGGACATGTAAATCGTACAGTTTTAAACCTTGAAGTAGTTAAAGTAGACGCTGATAAAAATGCAGTATTAGTTAAAGGTTCAGTACCTGGAGCTAAGGGAGCTACTCTAAATATTACTAAGAGTGTTAAAGCTTAGGAAAGGAGAAAGTTAAAATGCTTAAAACAGACGTATTAGATATAACAGGAAAGAAAGTATCTGACATCGAGTTAAATGAAGCAGTTTTTGGAATTGAACCTAACGAAGTAGTAGTACACCAAGTATTAGTTAACTTCTTAGCTAATCAAAGACAAGGAACACAATCTACAAAAACTCGTGCAGAAGTACGTGGTGGTGGTATCAAGCCTTGGAGACAAAAAGGTACTGGTAGAGCAAGACAAGGTTCTATAAGAGCACCACAATGGATAAAAGGTGGTATTGCTTTAGGACCAAAACCTAGAGATTATAGATTCAAACTACCTAAGAAAGTAAGAGCTTTAGCTATAAAATCAGTTCTTACAACTAAATTAGCAGAAAACAAACTAGTTGTAGTAGACAACATAGTATTAGATGAAATCAAAACTAAGAAAATGGTTGAAGTATTAAACAACCTTAAAGCTAACAAAGCTTTAGTAGTATTAAATGAAAAGAACCTAAACGTTCAAGCATCTGCAAGAAACATTGAAAATACAAAAACAACAACTGTTAATGCAATCAACATTTATGATTTATTAAGATTTGAAACTTTAGTATTAGATGTTAATGCAGTTAAAACTTTAGAGGAGGTGTACGCTTAATGTTATACGCAGAAGATGTTATAATAAAACCAGTAATAACTGAAAAAAGTTATATGGAAATGGCAAATGGAAAATACACTTTCCAAACTAAAATAGATGCAACTAAGATCGATATAAAGAACGCAGTTGAAAAACTATTTAACGTAAAAGTATTAAAAGTAAATACAATGAGATATGACGGTAAGTCAAAAAGAGTTGGAGTACACCAAGGTAAAACAAATGCATGGAAAAAAGCTATAGTTACTATAGATACTAACCCAGCAGATGAAAAATACTTAACTAAAGGTGGAAAAGAAGTAAAAGTTGCTAAAAAATACAATACTGAAATTACTGAAATCAGCTCAGCATTCGCAAACGAGGGGGGAAATAAATAATGGGAATTAAAACATTTAAACCAACCACTCCGTCTAGAAGAAATATGACAGCTCTTACTAACGAAGAAATAACTAAAAATTCTCCAGAAAAATCTTTACTTACAGTATTAAAGAAAAACGCTGGTAGAAACAACACTGGTAAGATAACTGTTAGACACCACGGTGGCGGACAAAGAAGAAAATATAGAGTAATTGATTTTAAAAGAAATAAATTAGATATGTATGCAACAGTAATTGGTATCGAATACGATCCAAACAGAAGTGCAAACATAGCTTTAATAGAATATGAAGATGGAACAAAATCTTACATATTAGCACCTAAAGGATTAACTGATGGAATGAAGGTTATAGCTTCAGCTACAGCAGATATCAAAGTAGGTAACGCATTACCAATAAGTGAAATTCCAGTTGGTACAGAAATACACAACATAGAAATGCACAAAGGTAAAGGTGGACAATTAGTAAGAGCAGCTGGTGAAGCAGCTCAATTAATGGCTAAAGAAGGAAAATACGCACACGTAAGAATGCCTTCTGGCGAAATGAGATTAATACCTGTAGTATGCTTTGCTACAATCGGTGTAGTAGGTAACTCAGATCACGAAAACGTATCATACGGTAAAGCAGGTAAAACAAGACATATGGGCGTAAGACCAACAGTAAGAGGATCTGTAATGAACCCTAACGATCACCCACACGGTGGTGGTGAAGGTAGAGCTCCAGTTGGACACGCAGGACCTATGACTCCTTGGGGTAAACCAGCATTAGGATACAAGACTCGTAAGAAAAACCATAGAACAGATAAGTTCATAGTTAAGAGAAGAAATAGAAAGTAGGAGGTAACATACTATGTCAAGATCACTAAAAAAAGGACCTTATGTAGATGCTAAACTTTTAGCTAGAGTTGAAAAAATGAATGAAACTGACACTAAAGATGCATTAAAGACATGGTCAAGATCATCTACTATATATCCTCAAATGATAGGTCACACAATTGCAGTTCATGACGGAAGAAAACATGTACCTGTATATATAACAGAGGAAATGGTAGGACACAAGTTAGGCGAATTTGCTCCAACAAGACTTTTCAGAGGTCACGCAGGAGACAAAAAGAGCAAACTTAGCAAATAATAATTAGGAGGAAACAAGAATGGAAGCAAGAGCTGAATTAAAATTTGCACGTATCAGTGCAAGAAAAGCTAAAATTGTTTTGGACCTAATAAAAGGTAAAGAAGCAAAAGAAGCGCTAGCTATACTAAAATATACAAACAAAGCAGCTAGCCCTATCGTTTCTAAAATCCTTAAATCTGCTATGGCTAACGCAACAAACAATCATTCAATGAATGAAAACAAACTTGTTGTAGCAGAAGCTGTTGCAAATCAAGGGCCAACAATGAAAAGAATAAGTCCAAGAGCTCAAGGTAGAGCATATAGAATAAGAAAAAGAACTAGTCACATAAGAATAGTTCTAAAAGAAGTAGAATAGGAGGAAGTATTTATGGGTCAAAAAGTAAGTCCACATGGTTTAAGAGTAGGCATTATAAAAGACTGGTCTTCTAAATGGTATGCAAATAAACAAAACTTTGCAGATTACTTAGTAGAAGATAACAAAATTCGTAAATATCTTAAAGAGACTTTAAAAACTGCTGGAATTTCTTCTATCAACATAGAAAGAAAAGGAACAGAAGTTAAAGTAAACGTAATGGCAGCTAAGCCTGGTATGATCATCGGTAAAGCTGGTGCTGCTATAGAAGAACTTAAAAAGAAATTAGAAAAAATGACAGGTAAAACAGTATCTTTAAATATCGTTGAAGTTAAAAACTTAGATATGGATGCTACACTTGTTGCAGAATCTATTGCTTCTCAACTAGAAAGAAGAATATCTTTCAGAAAAGCAATGAAACAAGCAATGGCTAAAACAATGAAAGCTGGAGCTAAAGGTATCAAGACTCAAGTGTCTGGACGTTTAGGTGGAGCTGAAATTGCAAGAAGCGAACACTATAGTGAAGGAACAATACCTCTACAAACTTTAAGAGCAGATATCGATTATGGTTTTGCTGAAGCATTAACTACATATGGTATCATCGGTGTTAAGGTTTGGATATACAAAGGTGAAGTTCTACCACAAAGAAAAGAAGCTAAAGGGGGTAACAAATAATGTTAGTACCTAAAAGAACAAAATTTAGAAAAATGCAAAAAGGTAGAATAAAAGGAAATGCTACAAGAGGAACAAAACTTGTACATGGTGAATATGGAATAGTTGCATTAGAACCAACTTTCATAACTAACAACCAAATAGAAGCTGCCAGAATAGTAATTTCTAAATACACTAAAAAATACGGTAAATCTTGGATCACAATATTCCCAGATAAGCCAATAACTAAAAAACCTGCAGAAACAAGAATGGGATCTGGTAAAGGTAACCCAGAATATTTCGTAGCAGTTGTTAAACCTGGTAGAGTAATGTTTGAAATAGCTGGATTAAGCGAAGCTGAATCAAGAGAAGTACTTAAAAAAGCTATCCAAAAGCTTCCTATCAAATGTAAAGTAATTTCTAAGGAAGAAAGCCTAGGAGGTAATGACAGTGAAAAGTAATAAATTAAATGATTACAAAAAGATGGATGAAAAAGCACTAGTTGAAGAACTACAAGCTTTAAAATCTGAGTTATTTAAATTAAGATTATCACTTGCCATGAACGGCTTAGATAATCCTAACAAAATAGCAGAAACTAAGAAAAATATAGCTAGAGTTAACACAATCTTAACTATGAAACAAAATGGTGAAGAAGTTAAAGTTAAAGAAACAGCTAAAAAAGAAAAAGCAGCAAAAAAACCAGCTGCAAAGAAAACAGCTAAAAAAGCAGAAGCAACAGAAGCTGTAGAAGAAAATAAGTAGGAGGATAAACTAGTGGAAAGAAATGCAAGAAAAACTAAAATAGGTAAAGTAGTTTCAAATAAAATGGATAAAACTATAGTTGTAAGAATAGACACTAAGTTTAAACATCCACTTTATAATAAAATCATGAACAAAACATTAAAAGTAAAAGCTCATGATGAAGAAAATGTATGTGGTATTGGTGATACAGTAGAAATAATGGAAACTAGACCACTAAGTAAAGATAAAAGATACAGACTAGTTAGAATAGTAGAAAAAGCTAAGTAATTGAAAAGGAGGAACTACTATGATACAACAACAATCAGTTGTTAATGTCGCAGACAACACAGGAGCAAAAAAATTAATGTGTATAAGAGTACTTGGTGGACACCACAGAAAATGGGGTAACATCGGAGATGTAATCGTAGCTTCTGTAAAACAAGCAACACCAGGTGGCGTTGTAAACAAAGGCGACGTAGTAAAAGCAGTAATTGTTAGATCTAAAACTGGACTAAGACGTCAAGATGGATCATACATAAAATTTGATGAAAATGCAGCTGTTATCATAAAAGATGACAAGACTCCAAAAGGAACTCGTATCTTTGGACCAGTTGCAAGAGAGCTTAGAGATAAAGATTATATGAAAATAATATCTCTAGCACCTGAAGTACTTTAGGAGGTAAAGCACAATGGTAAAAAATATTAAGAATGAAGCTAAAATCAAACTAAGAGTAGATGACACAGTTATCGTAAACTCTGGCGTAGATGCTGGCAAAAAAGGTAAAATACTAAAAGTACTTAAAGCAGATAACAAAGTAGTTGTTCAAGGTGTTAACATCAGAACAAAACATACTAAACCTAGAAGACAAGGAGAACAAGGCGGAATAGTTAAAGTTGAGTCTCCTATCCACGTATCAAAAGTAAATTACTACTGCGATAAATGTGGTAAAGGTGTTAAACTTGGAGTACAAGTTAAAGACGGTAAAAAAATAAGAGTATGCAGAAAATGTAATACTGAAATTAAATAAGGAGGACTAAGTGATGGATCTTAAAGAAAGATACACAAAAGAAGTTGTGCCTGCATTAATGACTAAATTTGGTTACAAATCTATAATGCAAGTACCAAAACTTGAAAAAATAGTTATAAATATGGGTGTTTCTGATGTTAAAGATAACTCTAAAGCATTAGATATCGCTGCAAAAGATCTTGAAGCTATATCAGGTCAAAAGCCTCTTATAACAAAAGCTAAAAAATCAATAGCTGCGTTTAAGTTAAGAGAAGGTATGAATATCGGATGCAAAGTTACTTTAAGAAGAGAAAAAATGTATGATTTCGCTACTAGATTATTTGACGTAGCACTTCCTAGAGTAAGAGACTTCAAAGGTCTTTCAACAAAATCTTTTGATGGAAGAGGAAATTATGCTTTTGGTATTAAAGAGCAAATGATATTCCCAGAAATCGAATTTGATAAGGTAGATAAAGCTCGTGGTATGGATGTTATATTCGTAACAACAGCTAAGTCAGATGAAGAAGCTAAAGCTCTTCTAGAACTACTTGGCCTACCTTTTGCAAAGAATTAAGGAGGAAAGTTTAATGGCTAAAAAATCAATGATAGCTAAACAACAAAGAACACCTAAGTTTAGCACAAGATATTATAACAGATGTAAATTGTGCGGAAGACCACATGCCTATATTAGAAAGTATGGTATATGCCGTATATGCTTTAGAGAATTAGCATACAAAGGTGAAATACCAGGCGTTAAAAAGGCTAGCTGGTAGTAAGGAGGAACGTAAGAATGAATTTAACAGATCCTATAGCAGATATGTTAACTAGAATAAGAAATGCAGCAAAGCAAAAACATGCAACTGTTGACGTTCCTTATTCAAAAGTTAAAGCTGAAATATCAAACATACTATTAAACGAAGGCTTTATTGCTGATAGAGAAGTAGTAGAAAATGGAACACATAAAAATATAAGAATTACTCTTAAGTATAAAGAAAATAAATGCGTAATCCAAGGTCTAAAGAGAATCTCTAAACCAGGTCTAAGAATTTACGCTGAAAAAGAAGAATTACCAAGAGTATTAAATGGATTAGGAATAGCAATTATTTCTACATCAAAAGGTATTGTTACAGATAAAGTAGCAAGAAAAGAAAACGTTGGTGGCGAAGTAGTCGCTTACATATGGTAAGGGAGGAGAAAATATGTCTAGAATAGGAAATAAAGCTATAACAGTTCCAGCTGGAGTAGAAGTTACTGTAAATGGAAATCACGTTGTAGTAAAAGGACCAAAAGGAACATTAGAAATGGACGCTGTAAAAGAAATGACAGTTAAAGTTGAAAATGGTACTGTAGTAGTTCTTAGAGACAACGATGAACACAAAGCATTACATGGACTAACAAGATCCCTTATTGCAAATATGGTTACAGGTGTAACAGTAGGTTTCGAAAAGAAACTTGAAATAAACGGTGTTGGTTACAGAGCAGCTAAACAAGGAAACAAACTTGCTTTAACTCTAGGTTACTCTCATCCAGTTGAAGTAGAAGATACTGCAACAGTTAAAACTGAAGTACCAGATCCTAACACAATATTAGTAAAAGGAATCGACAAACAAGAAGTTGGAGAATTCGCAGCTAAGATAAGAGAATACAGATTACCAGAACCATACAAGGGCAAAGGAATCAAATACGCTGATGAACGTATAATTAGAAAAGAAGGAAAAGCCGGCGGCAAGAAGTAAGGAGGATAAAAAATGAGAAGTAGAGATAGCAAACAAGCAAAAAGAGAAGCTAGACAAAGCAGAGTAAGAGCTACTGTAAAAGGTACAAGCGCAAGACCAAGACTTTGTGTTAACAAAAGCTTAACAAACATTTATGCACAATTAATTGATGATGAAACTAGAACTACACTTGTTTCAGCCTCAACTCTTGACAAAGAGGTTACAACTAAAGCTTCTAACGTAGAAGCAGCAAAAGAAGTAGGAACTTTAATTGCTAAACGTGCATTAGAAAAGAAAATAGATACAGTAGTATTCGACAGAAATGGTTACTTATACCATGGAAAAGTTAAAGAATTAGCAGAAGCTGCAAGAGCAGCAGGACTTAAGTTTTAAGGTTAGGAGGAAAATAAACAATGACTGATACTAAACAAGTTAAAGAAAACAGACAACGTAGAGAAAAAAGAGAAGACAGAACACCTGAATTCAAAGAAAAAGTTGTTTACGTTGGACGTGTTGCTAAAGTTGTAAAAGGCGGAAGAACATTTAGATTTAGCGTACTTGTAGTAGTTGGAGATGAAAAAGGAAGAATTGGTGTTGGTTCAGGAAAAGCATCAGAAGTTCCAGAAGCTATCAAAAAAGCTACAGATGCAGCTAAGAAAAACTTAATAAAAGTTCCAGTTGTAAACGGAACAGTACCTCATGAATATACTAAGAAACTTGGTTCTTCAATCGTAATAATCAAGCCAGCTCCAGAAGGTACAGGTGTTATCGCTGGTGGTGCTGTAAGACCAGTTCTTGAACTTGCAGGAATTAAGAATGTTACAGCTAAAACACTAGGATCTCGTAATGGAAGAAACGTAGTACTTGCTACAGTTGCTGCATTACAAGAAATGAGAACAGTTGAACAAGTGGCAGCAGCAAGAGATATTACAGTAGAAAAATTATTAAAATAATAGTATAAGAGAGGAGGATGACCTAAATGGAAATACATAATTTAGGACCAGCTGTTGAAAAGAAATCTAGAAATAGAGTAGGTCGTGGAATTGGAAGCGGTAACGGAAAAACTGCTGGAAAAGGACATAAAGGACAAAAAGCTAGAACAGGTGGAAAAATAAGAAGAGGGTTCGAAGGAGGACAAACTCCACTTTATAGAAGAATCCCTAAACGTGGATTTAATAACATATTTAGCACTGAATACGCTACAGTTAATGTTTCTGATCTTGAAAGATTCGAAAACGGTACAGTAGTAAATATGGAACTTTTAGTTAAAGAAGGCTTAGTAAGACGTGAATTAGCAGGACTTAAAGTGCTTGGTAATGGAACACTAACTAAGAAAGTAACAGTTGAAGCTAAAAAGTTCACTAATGCAGCTAAAGAGAAAATAGAAGCAGTAGGTGGAAAGATAGAGGTGAAATAGTATGTTTGAAACAATAAAAAATATGTTTGTAGTAAAAGACATTCGTAAGAAGATACTATACACTATATTTATAATACTTTTATTCCGTATTGGTACATTCATAACAGTACCAGGAATAAACAAACTGGCATTTATAGAAGCTTTCGAAGCTCAATCAAATGGAATACTTGGAACAATAAACATTATTTCAGGTGGAGCATTCAGTAGATTATCTATATTTGCGATGACTATATCACCATATATCACAGCATCAATCGTACTACAACTTCTTCAAGCTGTTATCCCAAGTTTAGAAAAACTTGCTAAAGAGGGAGAAACAGGAAGAAAGAAATTAGGTAGATACACAAAGATGTTAACAATGGCATTTGCAGTTGTTGAAGCAATTGGTCTTTACCTAAACTATAGAACAGCAATGTTACCAGCATTATCTGTTGGAGCAATGAAAGCTGTTGGTATGATAATGTTCGTAGTAAGCATGACAGCAGGTACAGCATTATTAATGTGGCTTGCAGATAAAATTACAGAGCACGGAATTGGAAATGGTGTGTCAATGATGATCTTCGTAGGTATCGTTTCAGGAGCACCAAATGCAATAACAGCTCTAGCAAAATTTGCAGCTATAAGAAAACTTAATATATTAATAGTAGTAGGCGTTGTAATTGCATTTATTGCACTTCTAGCAGGTGTAATATTTGTACAACAAGCTGAAAGAAGAATACCAGTAAATTATGCGAAACGTGTAGTTGGTAGAAAAATGTATGGTGGACAAAATACACACATACCATTAAAACTTGCTATGGCTGGTGTAATGCCAATCATCTTTGCAATGTCATTCTTAATGATACCAGGTACAATAATTCAATTAGTAACAAAAGGTGCAGCAACAGGATTTTGGGGAGTAGTTCTTAAAATATGTTCAGCAGCTTCAGGTTGGTACTTAATAGCATATGCTATTATATACATGTTATTAATAGTTGGATTTACATTTGTATATACAATGTTTACTGTTAATCCTGTGGAAATGTCTAATAACCTAAAACAAAATGGTGGATTTATTCCAGGAATAAGAGCTGGTAAGAATACAGCAGAATATATAGAAAAAGTATTAAAAAATATTACTTGGTCTGGAGCTATATTCTTAGCACTTGTTGCAGTACTTCCAGTAGCATGCCAAGGCTTAATGCCAGATTTAGCATTATCTTTTGGTGGTACTACAATACTTATCGTAGTAAGCGTTGCTATAGAAACATTAAAGACTATAGAAACACAAATGGTTTCAAGACATTACGATGGTTTCTTAGACTAATAAGAAATATAAAAAAGTTGTTCAAAGTTTATCTTTGGGCATCTTTTTTTATGCACAAATATTAATATTACATTGACCCTAAATTACTTTTGGTATATTATATCTATATACAAAAGAGAGGGTAATGTTATGGAAGATATGAATAATAATTTAAATAATAACTTAAATAATAACAATAATGGTAATGAATTAAAACCACAAAGAACAAGTTTTGGTAGTTTAATTATAGCTATTTTAGTTGTAGTTGCAATATTAGCTATAATTAAAGGAACTACAGATTTGTATGAAAAGGCAACAGGAATTGTAGACGGTGTTGGCAAAATAGAGAATAATCTTTCTAATATGGGGAATATAAATGTTGGGGATTATGAGGATAATGACGACACAGATAAACCAGCAGAAGAAAATACGGATGTTCCAGAAACAATTGATCCGTATGCAAAGTATCCAAATATTAAATGGGCTGGAAAAGAAGATACTGTAAAGAATATTAAGTTATATATAGAAAATGAAGCAGTGTATTCTAATGACACAGATAATAAAATAACACATAAATGGGCTACTATAGGAACTCCAAAGAAAATAAAGCTTGATCCACCAGCTGTTGTAGCAGTAATGGTTACAGAAGAAGGTAAAGTATATGATATTTCTTATGATTCATGTATACAAGTTTTAGAACTTAATAAATATAACATAGTGGATATGGCATATTTAGATAACCATACATACGAACATTTTTATTTCTTAACATCAGACGGAAACCTTATAGATAGATATGGTGTACCATATGAAAAATATGGATTTGTTGATAAAATTGAGTTTGGAAAGATGTGGAGTATACCATTAGATAAATATGATTATGGTTATCATTGGAATAACGAAAAAAATGTATATGAAGTTATAACAAACAGTTCAAAATCTAAATTATCATTTGCAAAAGTATATGCTTTTGATGAATATATTTTAATACAAACATCTCACGGAAAATTATTTAAATATGAATATAATAGTGTAGCAAAACAAGAATCGGATACTTTTGTATCAAGAGTAGAAAGAAAAGGCTCTGGAGAAAACTTGAGTATAGTGGTTACATTTATGGATCTTTCTACAAAGGAATATAAAAATCCAACTTTAGCTTATGATGTAAAAGCAGATAAGGAAATAGATATAAATAAATTAACTAAGTATGTTGAACAACCTAAAGTCGAAGTGCCAGATCTTTCAGGTGCTATAGATGAATTAGAAAAGATATCTGATCAATTACAACGACTTATTATGGCAGCATATGACGCAAAAACTTTAACAGGAGCAGAAGCACTAGCGGCTTTTCAACAATACCAAAATTCAGATCTTTCAATAATATTAATTACTAATGAAAAAGGAACTGCATATACAGGTAAATACAAATTAAACGAAAACAACTTAAAAGTAAGTAATTCAAAAGATGCGGCAGTAGCAAAGGAACATAAGACTTATACCGATGGGGTATATTATATAGGTTCAGCATTAGAATTTGATGAAAATACAAAAAGAACATCATTTGCAAATTTGTGGGACAGCTTTGGTGTAAATGCAGGACAAATATATTATTCTTCAATAATTAAGGATAATTTAGAGAATCCATGCGGTATAGTATTTATGCAACAATAAGAAGGAGAGGGATAATATATGGTAGTAGCAAGTATAATTTTTGGAATATTAGGATTACTTTCGTTTTGGGTACCAATAATAGGTTTACTATTTGCGGGTATAGCGTTATTATTAGGAATAATAGCAGTACTAAACAGAAACAATACAGCAAAAACGGGGTTAAAAATAACAGCGTTAGTTATAGCAATAATAGCAGTTGGAATGTCTTATTTAATAACTTCAACAATATTAGGTCTTGCGTCAGTAGCAGTTGATTTATTAGAAGAAACAACAACGATGGCTAACAAATTAGAAGGAAAACCAGAACTTCAAGAATTAGCATCAGATCTATACAATGAATATATTAGTATAATAATTGAAAACAAATTAACAAAAGGTAAGATATCTAATGAAGTGGCAGAAAGAAGATATATTGATATTCTTATGAATGAACATAGAGAATTATTTAACGCGGGTTATGATATCAAAATGAAAGAAGATTATAAATTTGAGATAGTAAATCCCGACGAAACAAAGATATAAAATAAAAATAAAAGGTAAGGATGAAACTTACCTTTTATTTTTATCCCACAACTTCCCATAAAAATATAATAATTTGTACAAAGTTATATAGTAATATATAAGTGTAGAAAGGATACAATAAAAGTATTTTTTCTACATAGTATATACTGATAAATTTTTCCCCTTTAAGCGAACGTTTTTGTTCGCTTAAACTCTTTTTAGGGTTTACTTTAGTGTCAAACTAGTGTATAATATATAAAACTTTTAGGAGGTATTTATATGATAATAGTAATACTAGGAGCTCAAGGTAGCGGAAAAGGAACAGTAGGCGTAAAAGTTGCTGAAGAATTAGGTCTTGTTCACATTTCTACTGGTGATATCTTTAGAGAAAACATCAAGAATGAAACAGAACTTGGAAAAGAAGCTAACACTTACATCTTAGCTGGAAATCTTGTTCCGGACGAACTAACAAACAGAATTCTTAGGGATAGATTATCTAAGCCAGATGTACTTGAAAAAGGTGCAATGATAGATGGATATCCAAGAACAGAAAAACAATGTCATGATTTAGACGAGATGCTTGCAAGCATTGACAGAAAAGTAGATTTAGCAATAAATCTTGATGTAGATTATGACGAACTTATTTCTAGAATAACAACTAGAAGGGTGTGCAAATCTTGTAAAGAGGGATACAATACAGAATACAATCCACCTAAAGTAGAAGGTGTTTGCGATAAATGTGGTGGCCCTGTTGTACAAAGAGATGACGACAAAGAAGACGCTGTAAGACAAAGATTAGACATATATTATGCTAACGCAGAGGTTGTTCTTAATCACTATGCTAAAGACGGTAAATTAAGAGTTGAAAAAGCAGGTGACAAAATAGGAAGAAGCTCTAAAGTTGTAACAGCAGACTTAATTAGGGATTTGAAATAGGAGAAGGTTAGAAACAATGGTGTATATAAAATCTAAAAAAGAAATTGAACAAATGAGAGTACCAGCGGAGATTATGAAAGAGGTTTTATCAGAAATCAAAAAGAATGTCCGCGAAGGTGTAACAACTTCATATTTAGATTACGTAGCAGAAAGTGTAATGATTAAACATGGAGCAGTTCCATCGTTTAGAGGAGTAGAGTGTCCTTACCCAGGTGGTAAGACATATACCCATGCAACATGTATTAGTGTAAATGAAGATATAATCCACGGAATACCAGACTCAAGACCTCTTAAAAAAGGAGATGTTGTTAGTGTAGACGTTGGAGTATATAAAGGACGGATTCCATGCAGATGCAGGAAGAACGTTTATAGTTGGTGAAGGTTCGCCACTAGCTAAGAAACTAATACAAGTTACAGAACAAGCCTTTTTTGCAGGTGTAGACCAAGCAGTGGCAGGTAATAGAATAGGAGACATATCTAATGCAATTCAAACAGTGGTTGAAGGTGCTGGATTTAATCTTCTAAGAGAATATCAAGGCCACGGAATTGGTAGAGAAATGCATGAAGACCCAGGCGTACCTAATATAGGTAAAAAGGGTAGAGGCGAAAGACTACAAGTAGGTATGGCACTTGCAATTGAACCGATGGTTGTTGCAGGATCACCAGAAGTAGTTGTAGGAAAAGATAAATGGGTTGTAACTACTAGAGACAAAAAGCTTTCAGCATATTACGAAAACACTATTGTAATAACAGAAGAAGGACCAGAAATCCTAACATTGTAAAAGAAAGTCAAGATAGTTTTTACTATCTTGCTTTTTTTTATTAATAAATGCTATAATGACCTTAGGAGGCTAATATGATAAACAAAACTTTTGAAGAGTTAGGTGAATATAGAGCACCTGATGGTTATATAGATTTTGACAGAGTAGTAGAAGAAAATGATGTAGAAACTAAACGTGAAGTCAGAGGTAATGTAAACAGAGAAAAAGATTGGATTGAAATAGAAGGTGGAAGCGTACTTGTAAAAACAGATGCTGACGGTCAACCGAATTCAGAATATTCTGAACTTATTTCTTGTGCGTTAGCAAGACAAGCTGGAATAGAAACCGCTGAATATGATATGGTAAGATATAAAGGTGAAACAGGACTTATTACAAAAAATATGTGTAAGCCTGGCGAAGAAATGGTATCTGTTTATGAACTTATAGGAAACGGCCCGGATAGTGAAACTTGCCCAGATACAATAGACATTTACCATGTTTTTGATAACCTAGACGAAAAACTTCAAGCAGAAGGTTTTGATGATAACGAAATAGATAGTTGTATGTTAAGTCTTAGAAAACAATTGCTATTTGATTTATCTATTATGGAAGCAGACAGGCATCTTGAAAATATATCTTTAATATTTGGCAAAGATGAAAATGGGAAAAGAACAGTAAGACTAGCTCCTATGTACGATACAGAGGCAGCACTTGTTCTAGGTAATGAACCAGACAAGATGCTTATAGTAGCGAAAGACTGGGGAAAAACAGCTACGCTTACTGCGATGCAAGAATCTAGAATTTCAATAATACCAGAGAATGAAGATGTTGCTATTCCAGGATTACCAAGTGATGCATCACCCGCTATGGCAAGTTTTTTTGCACAACTTTATGGTGGGGTAAAAAAGAATGATCGTAAAGAGTATGGTTCGTTAAGTGAAGAAATGTGGAAGAAAACTTTCGATTTTCTTTGTGAGGACGAAAGAGTTGCAGAATATTTTGAGACAACTCTAAGTAAAATGAACATATCTAAAGCAATAGGAGAGGTTGAAGCGAAAATAGGAACTAGATTACCAGAGCATGTTCGCGCAATGGCAATAGCTTGTTTTGAAGATAGAAAAATGGCTATGGAACATAGGCATGAAACAATGAGAGATGAATTTATACAAGGAAGAAAAAGAAGTGATGATGATACTATAAGATAATAGTTGACATAATCTAGAAATTGTGTTATACTATTATAGCGTGCAAAATAATATCTAATCACAACTTGTGAAAGGAGAAAAAGCAATGATCAAATATGACGTGTGGTTTAAGAACTTTAGAGTCGGCGAATTGTTCATCAACGAAGCAGGACAACACAAATACGTTGTCGACATGGGTGCCGTAGAAATGGCAGAGAAAGATGATACTCTTTTTGCTGATGCAAAGACCAATCGTGATTGGTGCGACCCTATCCCGTTCTTCGAAAGCAGAATTGCAAATTGCAAGAAGTTTGGCGAAGAGAATGAAATCCGTTATCCTAACAGTGAATATTACTTCATTAAGGATAACCATTACAACTAAATAAAGGTACAAGAGCTGTGTGAAAACACAGCTCTTTTTCTATAAAATGCTATAATTTATAGCAAAAAAGATAAAATTTAATACAAATGTAAGAATATATAGATGCATATTTTGCATCTATATATTTTTTAGCAAAAAAACATGTTAAAATTCACATAAAAATGTATTAAAATCGTTGACTTTTAGCATAAAAAGAGTTATAATTTAACCGTTAAGTTATGGGCGATTTATGCGCTTTTTACAAAACTTAGCATCTATCTATGTGTATAGGAGGAATTTATGGCAAAAGATGACGTTATAGAAGTTGAAGGAACAGTAGTAGAATCAATGCCTAATGCAATGTTTAAAGTTGAATTAGAAAACGGACATGTAGTTACAGCTCACATATCTGGAAAACTTAGAATGCATTATATAAAGATTTTACCTGGCGATAAAGTAAAACTTGAGTTATCTACATATGATCTTTCAAAAGGAAGAATCACATGGAGAGATAAATAATTTATATTGGTATAATCAAATATTAGAGCGGCTGTATGAGAAGAGTGTACCTCTCATATATTTAATATTTGTTATATATATAAAACAGATACAGGTTTAAGGAGGAAATACAAAATGAAAGTAAGACCATCTGTAAAGAAAATTTGCGAAAAGTGCAAAATAATAAGAAGAAATGGTGTGGTTAGAGTTATATGCGAAAACCCTAAACACAAACAAAGACAAGGTTAGGAGGAAGCTTAAATGGCACGTATAGCAGGAGTAGATTTACCTAAAAATAAAGTAGTAGAAATTGGTTTAACAGCAATCTACGGTATAGGTAGAACATCAGCTAAGAAAATAATAGCTGAAGCAGGAATTGATTCTTCTAAAAGAATCAAAGACTTAACAGAAGATGAAGAAGCTAAAGTAAGAGAAATAATCGAAAGAGATTACGTTGTTGAAGGCGATCTTAAGAGAGATGTTTCTTTAAATATCAAGAGACTTATGGAAATTGGATGCTTTAGAGGAATCAGACATAAAAGAAAACTTCCAGTAAGAGGACAAAGAACAAAAACAAATGCAAGAACTAGAAAAGGCCCTAGAAAAGTAGTGGCTAACAAGAAAGGAGTATAATCATGGCACCAGCAAAAAAGAAAACAACTAAAAGAAAAGTTAAAAAGAACGTAGCAAGTGGTGTAGCACACATTCATTCATCATTTAACAACACAATCGTTAGCATGACTGATGAACAAGGTAACTTATTATCTTGGTCAAGTGCAGGTTCTCTTGGATTTAAAGGTTCAAGAAAGAATACTCCATTCGCAGCTAGTGAAGCAGCAACAGTTGCAGCAACTGCAGCTAAAGAACACGGTTTAAGAACTGTACAAGTAAATATAAAGGGGCCTGGAGCTGGACGTGAAGCAGCAATTCGTGCACTTCAAACAGCAGGTTTGGAAATCGATACAATTAGAGACGTAACTCCAATACCACACAATGGATGCAGACCACCTAAGAGAAGAAGAGTTTAGTGGGGGTGAAGACTAATGGCAAGATATACAGGAGCAAGTTGTAAAAAGTGCAGACGCGAAGGACAAAAATTGTTCTTAAAAGGTGAAAGATGTAACACAGGTAAATGTGCTATAGAAAGAAGAGCATATGCACCAGGACAACACGGAAAAAACAAAGCTAAATTATCTGAATATGGTTTACAACTTCGTGCAAAACAAAAAACTAAAGTTTATTACGGAGTTTCTGAAGCTCAATTCGTTAAATATTACGAAGAAGCATTTAGAAGAGAAGGAGTTACTTCTGACATCCTATTTGGATTATTAGAAACAAGATTAGATAACGTATGCTACAGATTAGGATTAGGTTCTTCAAGAAGAGAAAGCCGTCAATTAGTAGGATATGAAATGGTTACAGTAAATGGTAAAAAAGTAAATATACCTTCATACCAATTAAGAGTTGGTGATGTTGTAGCTATAAGAGATGAAAAGAAAGATAACACAACAGTTAAAGCAATGATCGAAAATATCAAAGCTAAAAACGTACCAGCTTGGTTAGAAGTTGATAAAGAAAAATTAACTGCTAAAGTTATAAGAATACCAGCTAGAGCAGATGTAGATCTAGAAGTAGCTGAAAACTTAATTATTGAGTTATACTCTAAGAACTAGTAAATAGACACAAAGGTAAAAATTAACTAACAAATTTATGTGTACGTGTAATCAGAGCGTACAGATAGGAGGAATTATTATGTTAGAAATGAAAAGACCAGAAATTGAATGTGTTGAAGTAGATGTAGACACATATTATGCAAAGTTTACAGTAGAACCACTAGAAAGAGGATTTGGAATCACTCTAGGAAACTCACTAAGAAGAATATTACTTTCTTCTTTACCAGGATATGCAATTAATACTTTAAAAATAGATAAAGTAGCGCATGAGTTTTCAACAATACCAGGAGTATCAGAAGATGTTACAAACATTATTCTTAACTTAAAAGAAGTTTGCTTAAAATCTCATGATACAGATGTTAAATCATTAAAAATCTCTAAAGTAGGTCCTTGTGAAGTTACTGCAGCAGATATAATAACTGATGGAACAATTGAAGTTGTGAACCCAGATTTACACATTGCTTACCTTGATGAAGGTGGAGTACTAGAAGCTGAAATGACAGCTACAAAAGGTAGAGGATATATACCAGGAGATAAAAATAGAGATGAAGCAGGTGGAGCAATAAATACACTACCAATCGACTCTATATTTACTCCAGTAAGAAAAGCTAACTTTATTGTTGAAAAAACAAGAGTTGGACAAGAAATAGACTATGACAAGTTAACACTTGAAATATGGACTAACGGAGTTATTGAACCATATGAAGCTTTATCTATGGCAGCTAGAATATTAAACGAACACTTAGAAATGTTCATAGACCTATCAGATATAGCTAAAAATATGTCAATAATGTCACAAAAACAACTATCTGAAAAAGATAGAACATTAGAAACTCCAATCGAAGAATTAGAGTTTTCTGTAAGATCATATAACTGCTTAAAGAGAGCAGGAATTCATACTGTTGCAGATATCGTATCTAGAACAGAACATGATATGATGAAGGTAAGAAACCTTGGTAAGAAATCATTAGATGAAGTAGTTGCGAAAGTTGCTTCATTAGGATTATCTTTCAAGAAACCTGAAGAATAATAAGTAGGAGGAATTAAAAATGCCAGGAACAAATAGACTATCAAGAACAAAAGGAGCTAGGGACGCACTATTAAAAGGGCTAGTTACACAACTTATCCAAAATGGTAAAGTTGAGACTACTCTTGCTAAAGCTAAGGAAGTTAAACCATTAGCAGATAGCATAATTAGTCTTGCAATTAAAGAAGCAGCAAATTTCGAAAACAAAGAAAAAACTGTTTCAAGAGCTAAATTAGATAAGAACGGAAAAAAAGTAAAAATTGAAAAGACTTCTAAGAACGGTAAGAAATACCAAGTAGTAGAAAGAGAAATAGTTAAAGAAACAGTTAAAGTAGATAAACCTTCTAAATTAGCAGCTAGAAGAAAAATGTTTAAGCTTGTAAACAAAATTCAAGATAGCAAAGGTAACACAATCGACTTAACAGATAAATTATTTGACGAAATAGCACCTAAATATGAAGCAGGTAAAGGCGGGTACACTAGAATAGCTAAACTTGTTGCAAGAAAAGGCGACGCTGCTGAAATGGCTATAATTGAACTTATATAAAAATTTAACACCTAATCAATAAAGATTAGGTGTTTTTATTGACTTTGTTAACATAAAATGTTACAATATTAGTGTATAAGAAAATCCTAATACACCTTACTAAGTGGAATGGATGAGTAATAGAATAAATTCTATTTAGTGGTTTGACGTGGGATATTGCTTAGAATATGTATGGTATATGTACTAGGTATATATAGTATATGTATTTTTTAGTAGCGCATTACCTAGAATAGGGTAATGTTAAATCTGTTTATACGCAGATTTGAGCTGCTAAAATATGCATATATGCATAGATTAAAGCTTACTTTAACGCCATTACTTCTGACGGGTTAGTAGTAAAACATCAGACGCTATTATATCTGACGGGTTGGTAGAAAAACATCAGACACGGTTACAGGTGTAATGTAAGGTAAGATTGCCTAAAGATGCGTTATGGTATCATACTATTTTGTACAGATTTTGTTTGAACAAAATCTGGCACCGTATTGTGATAGTCAAGCTATCACGATTGGAGACATAGGCGTTTCAGAGGCTCGCCTATACATTTTCTTAGTAATAGAATACGTACAAACCAACGCAAGCTAATTATTAAACAAACAACACACTTATATATTTAATGCTAACAACAATTAGCTTATATATAAAACCGCCAAGGAACTCCATGACGGTTATTTTTTTATTTAAATTTTGTAATATATTTTAGTTATTTTACAACAATAGAATTCGTAAAATCTTCATTCATATTATGAGCGATATTGTTAGCTAGTATATCTAGATATATACTTTCTTTTTCTTCATTACTTAATGTATCTAGTATTTCATCAGTAACTTTAGGGATGTATGTTGTATTACCGCTAGATATTAAAGAAAGAAGATTAGAAGAATCTGTTTTTACTTTTAATACTCTAGCATAATTTACATTGCAAAGTCTAGTATATTTTTCTTTAGTAATGCCTAGTAATATATATATGCATATTCTTTTAATTCTACTTAATGTATATCTCTTGCTTTTTACATTTAATATGTATTCGTTATATGACGAAGAAGAAAGAAGTTCATCGTAAAGTTTGTTTTCCAAACCTTCAGAAACATCTTGGATATTTTTAAGGCCATCTTTACCTAATTTAAGAATACTAAATTTCAATAATTCCCAAATGTTTTTGTTTAATTTGTACCCGTTCTTTTCTAATGCTGAATAAGTATTTTGAGGTACGGAAGAAGATATTTCTTCTAATGTATTATCTAGTGCTTCGCGGATAGCTGTAGAACTTGCATAAGAGCTTGTTTTAGAGATTTTATTATCTTTGTGATTAGATTTATCTCTGTGAACCAAAACTGGCTTAATTTGGCTTTTAGAGCTAATTAAGGCTCTGATGTATTCTACTCCTAAAAGATTGTTTGGTTCTTCTAAAATATTCTTTGAATCGAAAGGAACAAAATCTGTTATAGCGAGATGTTCCGCACTAGCAGCAGTTATACCTTCTTTTAGATATTCTTTTTTCTTTTTCAAAATTTCCTTTTCGTGTTCTATTTTAACTTTAGCTATTTTTTCTAGGGCTTCAATATTTTCTGTTTCAGCGCCAAAGGCTATATGAGTAATGCAACCTAAACTATTTAATATATTTACTGCGCCTTTTGCAAAGTTTTCTGCGCTAGACACGGCATATACAGTTGGTAATTCTAATACAAGATCAGCACCAGACTCTGTAGCAATTTTAGCACGAGTAAACTTATCTAAAGTAGCTATATTACCTTGTTCGGTAAAGCTGCCAGACATTATTACTACTGTATAGTCTGCATCTGTTAATTCACGGGCTTTTTTTATATGGTAAATATGTCCGTTGTGCATAGGATTGTATTCTGCTATTATACCTACAATGTTCATTTCTTCATCTCCTTTTGTTGCAAGTTAATTTCATATGATATATAATACCACAAAAGAGTGAGCATTACAATAAAGGAGAGAATTATGCAAAAGGTAACAATATATACAGATGGAGCATGTAGTGGAAATCCTGGCCCAGGCGGATATGCTGCTATAATTATGTGTGGAGATAGTTCTAAGGAAATATTTGGAGCTGAAAGAGATACAACAAATAACAGGATGGAACTAAGAGCAGCTATTGAAGGGCTTAAAGTTTTAACTAAACCATGTGAAGTTACGTTATACTCAGATAGTGCATATCTGGTAAATGCGTATTTGAATAAATGGGTTGAAGGCTGGAAGAAAAATGGATGGAAGAATGCAAGTAAAGAACCTGTTAAGAATGTGGATTTATGGGAAGAAATTGAAAGACTAAAAGAGATTCATGTGGTTAACTTTGTTAAAGTTAAAGGACATGCAGATAACAAGTATAACAATAGATGTGATGAGCTTGCAGTGGCGGCCATAAAGAATATAGATGAGCTTGAAAGTGTGGAAGAAAAGGTAGAAGAGATTGCGGAAAGAGAAGATCTTGTATATAAAGCATTTAAGGATTTACCAGAACTTGAAACAGAAAGATTAAAACTCAGATTATTTAAGGATACAGATGCAGAAGCGTTATATGAAGCATGTAGCGATGAAAAGGTTACTAGATTTCTTTCTTTTGATACATATACATCAATGGACGATGCATATAACAGACTGGAGTTCTTAAAAGAAGAATATGAAAAACTTACAGAACCACCTGTTTGGGCAATAACATTAAAAGGAGAGAATAAAGCAATAGGAAGTATAAATTACCTTCATGTAAAAGAAAAACATAGTGTAGCAGAGATAGGATACTGGTTAGCAAGCAAATATTGGAATAAAGGCATAATGACTGAAGCAGTTAAAGAGGTACTAAAGTTCGGTTTTGAAAATATGGGACTAAACAAGGTTATTATTCAATGTGACGCAAGAAATATAGGTTCGTATAGAGTAATGGAAAAATGTGGCCTTGTACATGAGGGAACATTAAGACAAGAAAGATTTAGCAAGGGAGAATTTATAGACATAAAGACATATTCTATACTTAAAGAGGAATACTTTAGAAAATAACAAGTAATATACTGGTAATAAACATAAACCACTTAAAACATACATAGTATGTTTTAGGTGGTTTTGTGCTTAAGAAATTAGTTAAAGAATATATATTAAAAAATAAGTATGATTTATTTGTTATATTAACTATGCTTTTAATAGGATTCGCTATTGGAATAGGCGTATATGCTTTTTCTGATTCTAGTGTTAAAGAAGTATTAAAAACAGAAGCAATAGAAGTATTTGAAATTAGTACTAGCAAAGAGTACTTAGAAACTAATGTTGTAGCTAATGGCATAAAATCCAATATTATATTGATATGTATATTTGCTATAGCTAGTGTTACATTATTTGGCAGGTATGTAATTGAAATGTTAGCTGTAATTAAAGGGACAATGCTAAGTATATATATTGCAATTTTATTTAATGTATTTGGAATAGGACATGGAATACTGATAGTATTTTTACTAGTAATATTAGTTAATATTATATATATACCGGCATATGTTTTTTTATCTGTTATGTTTATGGAAGTACATTTTAATATATTTAAGAAAAGAGCTGGTATGACGGGTTTAGAATTTCTTGGGTATATAGCTAAAAGTGTAGGCGCGTTTATAATCATATTTTCTAGTATAATTGCAGAACAAATGGCAAGTTTAGCAGCGTTAAAGTTATTCTTAAATGTGAAATAAAGCATAAAAAGAAGAAAATACAAAATTGGTTACATAAAAATCAAAAAACACTTGCAAATCCCGAAAAAGTAGTGTAAAATAGTAGCAGTTATTAAAAAATTATGTAATATACAGCATATGGGGGTAAGAAATGGAACTTATAATTCAAGACTTTATTGAGTACTTAGAAAGCAGACAAGTGTCTAAAAACACATTACTATCTTACAAAAGAGATATCAACCAACTATCAGAATATCTAGATGAAGTTGGCAAGAAGATGTTCGAAGCAACAGAAGAAGACCTAGTAGCCTATATTGCTTACATGCAAACATTAGGAAAATCTAATGCAACAATATCTAGAAGTATTGCTTCGATGAAAGCGTTCTATAGATATTTATTAAAATTAAAACTTGTTGAAGAAAATATAGCAGACAAGCTATCTTCACCAAAAGTAGAAAAGAAAGAGCTTTCAATACTATCTGTAACTGAGGTAGAGAGCCTTCTTGAACAACCTAATCTTTCTGACCTTAAAGGCCAAAGAGATAAGGCTATGTTGGAGACCCTTTACGCAACTGGTATCAGAGTTACAGAATTAATATCTTTGAATTTAAGTGAATTAAACCTTAACGCTGGACATATAAAAGTTAAAAAGAAAAATAAAGAAAGAATTATTCCATTAGGAAATACAACTCTTAGATATTTAAGAGAATATGTAGAAAATGTAAGACCTTTATTAATTAAAACAGAGGACGAGCCATCTTTATTTATAAATGCAAATGGTCAAAAAATGACTAGACAAGGATTCTGGAAAATATTAAAACAATATAAAGAACAAGCTAAAATAGATAAAGAATTAACACCACACACAATCAGACATTCATTTGCAGTACATATGTTGCAAAATGGTGCTGAAATAAAAACAGTACAAGAATTATTAGGACACACAGATGTAGCATCTACTTTAATGTACACACATGTTGCAGATATGAGACTAAGAGATGAGTACTTAAAAGCACATCCAAGAGGATAAACATTAAGCGGATACATAAGTATTCGCTTTTTATATACGAAAAAGCAAGCACAAATATTAAACACATAGGAGAGATTATGAGAAATATTAAATTAACAATAGAATACGATGGAACCAACTTTAGTGGTTGGCAAATACAAAAAGATAAAAGAACAATAGAAGAAGAATTAGAAACAGCTTTAGCTAAAATATTAAAAGAAGAAGTTAAAGTAATTGGTTCTGGTAGAACTGATGCTGGAGTTCATGCAATGGGACAAGTTGCAAATTTCAAAACAGATAAAACAATAAAACCAGAAGAACTTCTTTATGCATTAAATACAATGCTTCCATATGATATAGTAATACTTAATGTGGAAGATGTGGATGAAAGCTTTAATGCTAGGATATCTGCCAAGGCAAAACATTATAGATATGTGATAAACAATGCTAAATTTCCATCTGCACTTAATGCAAATAGAGAATATCATTACAAATATTTCTTAGATACAGAAGCTATGCAACTTGCTGCAAATGATCTTAAAGGCAAACATGATTTTAAGGCTTTTATGGCGGCAGGAAGTACTGTTAAAGATACTGAAAGAGAAATTTATGATATACAGGTTGCAAGACTAGGAAATAGAGTTATAATAGATGTAGTAGGTAATGGCTTTTTATACAATATGGTAAGAATAATTGCTGGAACTTTAATAGATGTAGGGTCTGGAAAATTAGACATATGTGTAATAAAAAATATGATTGAAACAGGGGATAGAAACCTAGGTGGAAGAACAGTTGCACCCGAAGGTTTATTCTTAGTAAATGTAACATATCAATAATTAAAAGATTAAAGAGGTAATAATGAACAAAAGAATAGGTAAAGAAGCAAAGAAATTGCTTTTTGGCGATTTAATATACATTCTTACAGGAGTGTTTATTAATACGTTTTTAGTAGCATATTTTTTGCAAGTAACAGATGATAACATATCTAAGATAGCATTATATTATTTAACAGTACATGCTATAAGATTTATAGGTTCGCTTGCAGTAGGTGAACATATAAAGAAACATCCAGATATAATAAAATTAGTATTATCATTAAGTGTAATAGCAAGAGCGGTATTTATACTTTTCATAGTAGTATTAAAGGAAGAAATAGTAAGAAATTATATATGGGTAGCAAGTATTTATGCGCTATCAGAAGTGCTTTACTGGTCAACGCATGAGATGATGTATATTGGGCTTACAAACAACGATAATAGAAAGCAATTTGTATCTATTAAAAAGGTGTTAGATAAAGTAATAAATATAGTAGCACCGGTAGTACTTGGAACATCTATAGAACTAGCATCATTTAATGAAATAGCTATTTATGTATTTTGTTTAGCAGTAATAGAAATAGCAGTTACATTATCTATAAAACAACCTAAGTTAAGTAAAGCAAATAAAATATATAATATGGAAGCTTTTAAATGGAAAATTAACGAAGAAAAGTTGGAAGGAACAAAGAATTTTGCTAGAGCAGGTGTTGCTTACGGAATATTTGAAAAAACAATAAGTAAGATTATTATTGTAATAACTCTTATGACATTTAAAACGGAAATGAGTTTAGGAATACTTACAACAGTATTTTCGTTATGTTCTATGTTAGCAATTTTAATATATAACAAACTAGATACTAAAAAGACATACAAGTCTATATTCAATATTCTTTCTATAGCAATAATATTTAGCGTAATTGGATTATTCTTAGACATAAATAAAATAACACTTATAATATTTAATTTTTGTTATATGGTTGGTTTTGGAATATATGATGTTGTATATAATATAAAGAAAGCAAATATAGTAGTAGATGAAGGATTAGAGGAATATAAAGAGGAATATCTTGCGTATGTTACAGCATCTATATCTTGTGGAAGATTCATAGGGTATAGTATGATGCTAGTTGC
>JAFXEC010000045.1 GCA_017521005.1 Clostridia bacterium
GCAAGAACCGAAACACCAGAGCAAGCAAGAGAAGCCGACCTTAAAACCAGGAACGCATGGGTAGGTCACTCTCACCTTAGAGTTATAGACAACTCTACACCTTTTAAGGAAAAAATCGACAGACTGTTAAAGGAGATATTTATCGTTATGGGATTACCTGTACCTGTAGAAATTGAAAGAAAGTATTTGATCAAAAAGCCAGACCTTGAGAAACTTATGGAAAGAGACGATGTCGTTAAGACAAGTATTCTTCAGACATATCTTAAGGTTACCACCCCAGGCACCGAAAGGCGTGTACGTCAGCGTGGAGACGGTTCTAACTTCTCCTACTACTACACCGAAAAGATTACTCTTTCGGATATGTCCAGGCAAGAAACCGAACGCAGAATCAGCGTCCAAGAATATCTTTCTCTTCTTCTTGAAGGCGAAAAATCCTTAAGAAAAGATAGATACTGTTTTCTGCACCAAAACCAGTATTTCGAACTCGACGTCTATCCCGACTGGGAAGATGAAGCAATTCTTGAAATCGAGCTTACCGAAGAAAGCCAGGAAGTTATTCTTCCCGAATGGATTACTGTTATTAAGGAAGTAACAGACGATCCGAACTACAAAAATGCTGCGCTTGCAAAAGCAAAGTAATAACATTCAAATAAACACACACTAAAATATTTTTAGTGTGTGTTTATTTAACATTATTTAACTAAAGAAAAATCAGTTGTTGTTCCCAATGTCGCTGGAACATCCGATCGCAAACAAACTACTGGGCGAAAATACCCACTCATATTTTCCTCTGTATCAATATATTCATTATACCAAATACCATTTGGTTTCTTAACAACCATCCCACGAGGAGCCCCAATCCACACACATTCATCTGTAAAATACAACGTGTCTGTTGTAGACATTAAATCTAAATCATATCCCAAAGTAACATTTCCAGATTTAATAGTATAACCCGTTGTTGTTTCTGTCAGTGTAATTTCAACATTATATTCCGTATAATTTTGAGTCGCTTCTCTTTTAGCGTTCCAACTAGCCACAAACATTTCAACCGAAGGCGAACCTATTGCTCCTATAACATAATCTTTATATGCCAACGTTGTGTTTTTATATGCAGTCCAATATGTTTCAGACAATATATATGATCCACATTTAGATTCATTTCTAGAAGAATAATCTCCATTTTTCCAATTAGCCATCCAAATTGATGCATTTGTTATTTCCGCCGCACTACTTGGTGCAGAGCTCCACATCTTTAAAAACGAATTAGAAAATTTAGATGCATTTATAAATTCTGTTGTGGCTTCTCCTTTATTTGCAATTAAATATACATACCCATTCATTTCATCTTCATAAAGCACTCGCCATTCATCATATATTGTTCCATTTACCGTCACACTATAATCTACTGTATCACCATAATTTTCAGCACTATTTATTAAAGAACCTAATGTTATAGATGAATTATCTTTACTTGTTACTGTTATGCCTGCATTTGTTACAGTTATATTCCATTCCGATGCTGTTACTCCTTGTTCGCCTAATTTTCTTGTTACCTCTCCTGCTAACTCCTCGTCTCTTAGATTATTCATATATGCATCAGCCCACAATAATGCAGCTAGGTCTTGCACTTGTTGCGCGTTAGTTAAATCTACAGCTTGATTTGCTTTGTTTATTATTCCTGTATTGCTTAATGTTATTACTACACTTGCCGCCAAGATTATCATCACTATTATTGTAATGACTAATACTATTAAGGATATACCTCGTTTCTTTTGCATTTTTCAATTCCTCCTTTTTTGCATACAAAAAAGCAAAGCAGCACATACCAAATAGGTATGTGTTACTTTGCTAGTTTCCTTTTTATTCCAGGGCGCAAAAACGCTTCTAATGTTTGTTCATTAGAAAGTATTGTGTGTGTGTGTGTGTGTACAGCCGCAAGGCTTTCAGCGTTTTTCATCTTTTGTTTACCCCTCTTATACTTTTTATTGTATATCATATTGTATTTTTATTCAAGCACTTTTTATGATATAACAAAAAAATTACACCAGAAACTCTGATGTAATTTTTGTTTATATATTAATTTACCATTATTCAGCTGTGTAAGGTAAAAGTGCAATTGTTCTTGCTCTTTTAACGGCTTCGTTTACTTTTCTTTGGTGTAAAGCACAAGCGCCAGTTACACGTCTTGGTAATATTTTACCTTTTTCACTTACAAATCTTTTTAATTGTTCAACGTTTTTGTAATCAATTTCTAAAGATTTGTCTGCGCAGAATTGACAAACTTTTTTTCTTGGTCTTCTAAAAGATTTATCTTTTCCTGCTGTACGTTTTTTATTATCTGCCATTTTAATAACTCCTTTCATTAATTTGAGACTAGAATGGTAATTCCTCTGTCTCATCTACTGCTATGAAGTCTCCGGCATCAGTACTTGTTGGCATTGGTCCATCATAAGAACCTGCTCCATCTCTTTTTGCGTCTGCGAAATATGTATCTTCAACTATAAAGTCTGTTGCATATCTCTTTTGACCAGTTGTAGCATCATCCCATGATCTATTTTGTATTCTACCTGTTACAAGAACTTGTTGTCCTTTTTTAAAGTATTTAGCACAAAATTCTGCCGTTTTACCGAATGCTGTTAAGTTAAAGAAATCTGATTGTCTTTCGCCACCTTGAGCAACAAATCTTCTATTTACAGCTATTGTAAATGTTGTTACTTGAGTGTTGTTACCAGATGTATATCTTACTTCCGGATCCTTTGTTAGTCTTCCTAAAAATTCAAATTTGTTCATTTTTTATTCCTCCTAAATTTCGGATATTACGCTTCTTTTTTGATAACCATGTGTTTTAAAACGCTAGTATCAATTCTTAAAACTCTTTCAAATTCAGCTATGAATTCAGGGTTTGCTTTGAATGTATATAAGAAATATACACCTTCAGTTTCGTGCTTGATTTCATATGCTAATTTTTTAGTTTTCCAATCATCTACGCTTATAACTTCACCATTTGCAGCTACAAGATCAGATATTTTTGTTTTAACAGCTTCTTTATCTTCGTCAGATAATTTAGTTGTTAGTATTACTACTGCTTCATATGTGTTCATCATTTTACACCTCCTCTTGGTCTAGGCCCTTAATCTTTGTTAAGAGCAAGGAAACTAACGTAGATATTATAGCATAAGAGTTATGTAATTTCAAGTTTTTTTATTTTTTGCGTTTGTTTTTGTATAATTTTATTTTCTAACGAAAAGAATATCTGTATATTAACAATACAAGAGATCTTTTCATATGATATATAAATTTGTTTTAGAAAGGAGTTTTTAGTTTGAAAGTAGAGAGAATAAATAACAATAAAGCTAAGATTAGTCTTACTCTAGAAGAACTGAAAAAGAAGAAAATTACACTAAATGATATTAAAGAGAACAAATTAAAAGCTGAAGATTTCTTTTTAGAATTGTTAGAAGATACCAATCTTATCGAAGAATTTGAAATGGATTCAAACGAACTGTTTGTTGAAGCCGTAAGGGAAGATGATTTGCTTACAATTACTATTACTAAGATGTTTGATATATCTTGTAAAGATGAAATATCTAATACAAAAACTGTATATAAAATTTCTAGTAACATCTATAGTTTTAATAGTGCAAATGATTTGAAAGAGTTTGCGAACAAAGCCACTTTAGAAAATCTATATATTCCTAATTGTATGCTATATTCTTTTAACAACCAATTTTTCTTAGTATTTGCAAAAAAAGATATCCGCAATTTAGAATTTGTTAGAACTTATTCTGTACTTTCAGAATACGCAACTAAATATTCTTCCAGTTCGTATCTTAAAGATACATTAAACGAACACGCAACACTGTTATTTACTAATGCAAATATTAACTATATTTTAGAATATCCATATTTTCTTACGTGAAGCAATATTTCCTTTGTTTCGCGTTTTATTTTGTCGTTATATACTATATTATTCATATTTAATTTATATGTTATACTAAACTCAAACGGTTCACCAAAAGCAAGCCTTTTTTTAGGACAACTAAACGATATTTTATTTATATCAAAACCATCATTCTTAAGTTCATCTAACATTATCTCTTTTTCCAATTCTGTTATATATCCAAAGCGTTCTACTATATAAACATATTTTGATGCTATATTCTCTAGTTTTTGATACCATACAAACGGCATTAACATATTTATTACTGTTATGATTGTTAGAAACAACATTCCAATAGAAAACAGCAGCGTCAATATATATGATATATTTCCTTCTTTATTTTTCATTACATCTCCTAATTATATTCCAATAACATTAAATCTATCTCATCTTGCAAATAAAAACTTAATTTTTCTCTAATTTTTATCAACGGTATAAATGTTACTTTAAGATTAACTTTTATTTTAGCTCTATCTGATAGCATGTCCGTTACAATTTCTTCTATCTCTATATTTTGTACATTTAATTCTCTTTTAGCTGTTTCTTCAGCCCACTTATTCAAACGTTTTTCTAAACTAAAATTATCAATACTATATTTAGCATAAGACAATTCTTCTTTGTCTAAATCTAGTATCCCATTCATTAGTGTATAATACAAATCCTCTTTAATATTCTTAGTTATTGTTCCTACTTGAAAATACAAAATATATGTAAATGTTAAAATAAAAATTATTATAATCCCAAAGAACATTAGGCAAATATTTATTATTCCTTTTTTCATAAATCTAACCATACCATTAGACTTATTTTAGAGTTTACCTCAGCGCTGTTTGTTACATGTGCTTGGCTATTTATATTAGAAAGGAATGTATCTAACACATCTATTTTTACCTCTTCTATATATTCTCTATTATTGTATATTAATTTTATTGTTAATATATATGGTTCTATCTTTCTACTTCCTATATTTTCTTTGTTTACTTCAAAATAATTGTTATATTCTTCACGTAAACTAGCTTCTCCATAAAGCGTTGTTTGAATTTCTTCAGGAATATTTATACCTAAAACCATTTTACTTCTTGCTTCTATTAAAGTATTTGTAGTTATGCTCTTTTTGTTTAACATTACATCTATTTTTTCCACACTATCCACTGATAAGTCTAATTTTATTGCTAATGTTTTACCTGCTTCTATAAATCCTATGGTTTCTTTATTATTGGTTTCAATATTTTGGGCTAGTGGACTTACAACCATTGTATTATTTTGTTTTCCTAATACGGCGAAGTTTATATCATTTAAGAGGGATATTTTCTTCGGTTCTATCTTTAAAGAGATACTTTTATTTACTCTATCTCTCATAAGTCCATCAACTGCAAATTCTGTGTGCATATATCCATCTACAGTTATTGTTATTATTTTTTCAGGGGTTTGGGGGTATTTTTCTCTGGTTATTACAAGCATATATTCTCCGCCCACTCTTGTAATTTTACTGCCACTTATTTCATCTAGTTTTTCACCATCTACATATACCATTGCTTTAATTTCTTTTATATGTTTCTCATTAGCATAACCTGTCATATTTAATACTTCTGCGCTATATGTTATTGGAATTAATAATTCATCACTATCTTCTGTTAATATATACTTATCTTTTACATCTAACTGTACTTTGACTTCTGCATCCGCTGCCATCGGCTTTACCAAATATACTTGTTTATATATTACTCCAGATATTTTTCTTCTGGTAGAAATCATGCCATATGTTCTCCATGTTGCTGCCGTTTCTAGTCTAGCTTTCTTCTTTCCTATTTTTTCAGCAGTTATATTATATTCTTTAATATATTTAGGATTATTCGCTCTAGCCGCACTAGACAAATCATTAAACATAAGTTTAGATTTAAGCATATGAGTTAATTGTTCTTCATACTTATACATTGTAGCATCTTGCCAACTTTCCTCTGCAATCGGATAAGTATAAAACGTCCAAGTATCCGGCGTTGTTGTTGGAATAGAATCCATAGGAAAATAATAATTAAATATTTCTTCTCCGCTATATGTATAACCAATTACATAGTACTCTCCTCTTGTTCCACTACCTGTATATCTACCTTTACCTTTAGCCCAATAACCATATTTTGAATTTTTCCATCGTTGATTACTACTAGATATATTATGTGGTTCAGAATATGCAAAAATGTTATATGCTATATACACATCCTCACTTATTTCTTTGCCATATGAGTTATACCTAGGAATTCCAACAGTTTCTATAGTAAAAATAAATTCGTCTGTTAGAGCATAAACTTTATTTACACCACAAATTAATAATGTTAAAAATAATATCTTAATCATTTGTCTATTCATATTTATACTTCCTTTTTAATATATAAAACACATTCTCCTGCTATAGTTTTTGCACTAACTGTAATATTTTCTAATTCAAGTTTTTCTACCATTTCTTTATTTTTAACCTTAAGAAAATTTTGTTTAATGTATTTGTATAATTCATACTCTACATCCTCTTTAACATTGTCTATTTTTAATGTATCAACTACACATTTTACTACTTCTATTAGATATTTATCTTCTATATACTCTTGATTCCATTTAGTTATCCAAAGCTTATTTAATGTTACCTCTAAAGTGTTGTTTAGCGCGAATATTTTAATGTCATAAAAACCATTCTCTAATTCTTTTAAGTTTTCTCCTATATATACCGTTTTGTCTTTAACAAGTTTTACTCTGTTTTTTATTTCAAAACCACTTAAATCAATAACTTCTGGTATATCTACTTGATTGTTCGTCTTGTTTTCTATGTTTTTAATTAACGATACACATATAAAAAAACTTATTACTAAAAGAAATATTATTAGCCAAATTATTTTATTTTTCTGCAAAGTAAAATTCATCCTTCATACACTTCCTTCTATTTTCAATTAATTTAATATAACTTAATATTCTTGCACATATTTCTTCGGTAGATGTATTGAGAAAATGTATATCTTTCACTTTTTCTAGTATTTCTAAAATATATGATGTTTCAAGTCTACTTGTTATACAAATAGCATCAACTTTTGTATTTGTACAAATATATTTAACATACTCTGAATCATTAGAAAAAAGTAAGCATAACTTAATCTTATTTATTTTTAATATACTGTCACTTACAACTTCTTTTACTTCTAAGTTTTGCTTTTCAAACACGTTTTTTATCTCTTCGGCTTTTTTTATAAACTTTTTCTTATCTTTCTTGTCTATGACCATTAATATATCCACACTATCCACCTCCTATATTAAAGAATATGTAAATGTTCCTTGCTCTTTTAAATTAGCTACCATCAAGACATCCTCTGATTTTAATCTTACTAATACATTTGTTGCCGTACCATCTATAGTTTCCGCTCCCATGTTATTTGTTAATGCAATTACTTCTATATTTTGTAATAGCAAGCAAGTAACCATTGTTTCTTCTTTATTTGTACTATATACTTTTATTTTATTTTTTAATATTCCATCTACTGCTTTTTTCTTTGCTGTATAATACACATTAATTTTATCCATTTTTTTGAGTTTGTACGAAACACCCTCTGTTGCACCTTTTATTGGCAACGATACAATTTCTGTGTCTTGGGTTTTAGATAAATACTCTTCCTTAGAAATAATTTTATTTTTTAATAAAACCTCGCCCGCATTTACTTCTTTATTTGCTACTCCGTTTTTTATATCCGACGTACTTGGTATATTGTCGAATATTTTTTTGTCTACACTGCTCATATTAACTTCCAAATATTTGATTTTATCTAATTTCATACCCTCTTTAATATTTGTTAAAGCAAACGGGATTTCTACTGTATTTCCACTCTGATTAAGATTTACTATGTATGTTGCTATTAACAATATTCCTAATGAAATTGCAGCAGATATTAATATCTTTTTAACTCTAGACATATTATATCAACGCTAACATCTCATCCAGCCATGTTCCCATTTTAGTCATTGCACTAGTAAATATTGTTTGCATTTGCGGATAGAATATAGTAACAACTAAAACCATCATAATTGATGTTATTAAAACCGTTTCAGCAAGTTCAGATCCTCTCTTACCATTAGTTTTATTTTTTGATTTTATTATTGATTTTATATATGCTAATTTTTTCATCTTTCTTTCCTCCTATATTAAGCAAATATTAATTGCAAGTTATTAAACACCTGCATAATTATTGGGTACATTACAACAAGCACCAAATTAATTAATGCTACTACAGTTCCCAATGTAACATATAATACTTTTATTGCTCCCTTTCGTTTTAGATACTTAAAATAATTTATCTCTAACACTTCCTTATATCTTTCTAAACTCTCTATAATTTCCCCTTCATTTTCCGATTGTATTAATGTTGTTAAAAAAAGCGTAAGTTCATAACTATTAAACTTTTGTTTAAGTATTCTAGATGCATCTTTTAGATTGTAGCCATTCATTACATATATCTTTGTAAATGCAACATATGCATCCTTTAACCTTTTATGCCTTATACTTTTTCCGGCTATTTCTAATGAATTACTTAATGGTGAAAAAGCTGATAGAGAAAGAATTAACGAAGAAACTATGCCATTTAATTCTCCTATTAAAATTTGTTTTTCTTTTCTTACGAATGAATAGATTAAATAATCTGGAATTAAAAATACAACTATAAAAAGTATTAATGGTACTTTTAGTGTTTTGTAGTTTATAAATGAAATTAAAAAGATGATTGTTGAACATAAATATTTTATGATTAAATATTTCTTCTTTGTTAATTTATATGGATAATTTAGATTAGATAATTTTGATTCAATTTTAACAAAATACTCTTTTATACAATTTGTTGTTCTGTAAATGTTTCTTTTTTTGTTAGATAAAATTTGTTTGCCTCTAATATGAACTGTTAATATTGTAATTAGATTAAAAATTATTATTAAAAGGAGCATGTATATCACGCCATAAATGTCTGTCACCTCCTGCCAAAAATTTAACACACGGTTATACCAGTGTCAAGAAAAATCGGTCGCAATATTCGACAAAAAACGGTGTTTTAGAACAGTTGTTTAAAAGGACATACTGTGTTTTCACACTGTATGTCCTTTTTGGTTTACTTTGTTTTTTATAAAAACTTTTTGATTATTTTTACACTTGATATTTTGCCATGTTGTTGAACGGGAAGGCAATCCATTTACCATATGATAAATATTTTACTTTACTTCCTAATTCACTATAATATTTCATAGCATTTATTTGTTTTCCATTTTCTCTTATTTCAAAATGTAAATGTGTACCTGTAGAGAAGCCCGTAGAACCCATATAACCTATTTTTTGGCCTTTAACTATAGTTTCACCCTTCTTAACATTTATTGTCTTAAGATGGGCATATAGTGTTACATAGCTCTTACCATTTTTCTTACCATGATCTATTAATATATAATTACCGTATCCAGAATTAGAATGTACAATTTTTATTACTTTGCCAGATGCTGCAGCAAGTATATCGCACCCACCACTTTTAGCTATATCTGTTCCATAATGCATTATACCAAATTCTTTATAATACTCTTTATCTTTAAATATTGCTGATACATAGTATGCACCTTTTGCAGGCCATGTAAAATCTCCTTTTAATATTAATCCTGAGTTTTGGCTAGCCTCAATTTCTTTTCTTAATATTTCTTCTTGTCTTGCTTTTTCTGCTCTTAATTCCTTTAATAATTTATTTAATTTTGTTTTAGAAGCTTCTAATTCATTTAACTTAGCTTTTTTATTAGCTTTAGCCATTTCTAATGCTTCTTTAGATTTTGTAACATCATATTCTACTTGTTCTATTTGTAATTTTCTAAGTTCTGCACTATCTCTTAGTCCTTGAATAACTTGCTTTTGATCGTTCATTTCTTCAAGTTCTTGTTGATCATTTTTAATTAAAACTATTATTGTATTATACTTTGCCACAAAGTCTGTTAAATTTTCCGCAGACAAAAGAACTTCCCACATATTTACAAAGCCGTTTTCATAAAGAATTCTTAATCTTGTATTTAATCTTTCTTCTGCATCAGCATATGTTTTAGATACCGCTTGTAGTTCAGCATCGATTTCCTGATATTCTGCTCTCGCTACATTTGCTTGCTCAGTAAGAGTTACTATTTCCTCCTCATACTTTACCATTTCTTTATTTAGGTTTGCTATTTCACCTTCATATATGCTTATATCTTTAGTGATTTGGCTATATTCTTTTGCTGCTTCTGATACTTGACCATCTAGTTCATCTATTTTATCTTGTGTACTTTTTGCTACAACTGTTGCAAATGGAGAAAGTACTGAAGATACTGTTAATGCTATTAAAAGTATAGATAAGCGTCTTGCTTTTCTTTGTTTCTTAAATTCTTCTTTTTGTTTCTTCTCTTCTTGTTTTTTATCTATTTCTGCTCTTTTTAATTCTTCTCTTTTTCTATCAAATTCTGCTAGAGCTTGCTTTTTCTCATATGCGAGTCTGCTTTTTCTTTCTTTACTTGTTTCACTTATTTTTGTTTCTGTTCCATCTTCGTTTTTTATTGTAGTATATGATAAATTTTTGTTTGGTTTAGTTGGAGCACATTCTTTTAAGTATCTCTTAGTTGCAACTAAGCTTCCTAACACTCCCATCAATACTCCAAGACCTACAAATGCTATAAGCATTGTACTCCATATTTCTGAATATCCTACAAATCCAAATACACCTAGTTCTTCACCAACTTTAGGCAAGTATCTGTATGCTATAGAATATCCTATTGATACAAAAATCCATGATATAACTGCCGACATTACTCCAAGAGACAACCCTTCTACAACAAAAGGCGTTCTTATGAAACCTTGTGTGGCTCCCATATATTTCATTATGTATAAGTCTCTCTTGCTTGCATATATAGCTAGCTTTATTGTATTTGCTAATATGAATATACTTATTACCGCCATGCCTAGACCTATAGATAATATTATATAATTAACTATTCTAGATATCGTTACGACAGCATTTACAACCTTTGCGTTATAACTTACTTTGTATATTCCATCTATATCTTCTATTGCTTTTTTTACATTTTCAGTATTTGTTAAGTTTTCAAAAGTTATTATGAAAGAACGTGGAAATGGATTAGAATTTTCCATACCCTCTAGAAGGTACTCGTACTCTTTTAATGTGTTTTTTGCATCTTCTAAAGCCGCTTCTTTATCCATATATCTAATTTCTTTTACATTGGCAACTTTCTCTATTCTATTAGCTAGACCATTAATCTCTCTTTCGAAAACATCGTCTTCTATAAACGCTTGAAGTCCTTGGTTTTCAGTTATAGATGTTACATTCTTTTCTATATTTATAAATAAAAGAATAAACACGCCTAAAATAAGCATTGTAGCACAAATTATTAGCATTGTAGCAAATGTTTTACTTTTGTGTTTACTTAAATTATCTAACCCTTCGTTTATTAGGTAGGTAGTATTTGACATTATTCATTACCTCCTATCTTTGTATCTGATATAATCTTGCCATCCTTTAAGCAGATTGCTCTTTTACCGCTATCGTTAATAATATTTGTATTATGTGTAACTGTTAATACCGTTGTCCCTGCTGCATTTACATCATATAATATTTGCATTATTCCCTTAGCAGTTTCATCATCTAAATTTCCAGTTGGCTCATCAGCTATTAATATTAGAGGTTTTGTAACTAACGCTCTTGCTAATGCCGCTCTTTGTTGTTCTCCACCAGACAATTCGTTTGGATAAAAGTTTTCTTTTCCTTTTAACCCAACTTGTTCTAGCACTTTTGGTATAGCATGCTTTATCTCATCTTTAGACGCATCCGCTATTCTTAATGCTAATAAAATATTATCATAAACTGTTCTATCATAAAGAAGTCTAAAGTCTTGGAATACAGATCCTATTTTTCTTCTTAATTCTGGAGCTTTTTTCTCTTTTAATGTATTTAAGTTAACTCCATTAACATATACAGCTCCATCTGTTGGCAATTCCTCTTTAAGTAATAACTTAAGTAATGTAGATTTACCAGAGCCAGATGGACCAGCTAAAAACACAAATTCACCCTTATCTATTTTTAGACTTACATTATCTAAAGCAATAACTTTGTGTTCATATACTTTTGTAACACCCTTTAATTCAATCATATTTTTCCTCTTTCTATATTAATTTTTTATCTTTTGTTCATATTTGAAAGTGCTTTTTTAATTATCTCTTCTACTTTAAGTCCTTCAATATCTAGTTCATCAATAACTTCATTAATTTGAGTTGTTGTATACCCTAATACTTTAAGTGCAAGTACTGCTTCATTTTTACTGTTATTAGTAGTTTCCTTTTTAGAAGCTATCTTTGTAGGTTTAATATCTGTCTCTTTAAGTATTTTATCTTTTAATTCTAGAATTATTCTAGCTGCTGTTTTAGCACCAATTCCAGGCACTTTGCTTATTAACGTAGAATCTTCATTTGCAATTGACATACACACTTCACTAGGTGACATGTGTGATAATACTCCAAGTGCTGTTTTTGATCCTATTCCACTTACTTTTTTTAACTTTTCGAACACACTTAACGCCTCTTCTTCTAAGAAACCAAATATACCGATATACCCCTCTTTAATATCTGTAAATGTGTGTATTTTAGTTATTTCTCCAATGTTTAATCTATCTATATCTCCGGCTGGCATATATATTTCATAGCCAATACCGTTTACATCTATTATTACTTTCAAGTCATCTTTTTTCTCGATGCTTCCCTTAAAATATGCAAACATTCCATTACCCCTTATATTTATTCTATTTTATTTTATCAAGAAGGTATGGATATGTCAACAAAAAAGGCGACTAAAATTAGTCGCCTTTTTGTTTTTCTTTAGCTGTTTTTCCGTTCAAATTTTACGGTCGTTAAGAAATTTCTTTTCAAGAATGAGAATTGTACTTCCATGCGAAACCGCTTCAACAGAATCGCCATTTGGCAGTGTTCTTATTGCATGTGCAAAAGCCCGCACCATCGGCTCGCCATACACATATTCGCGAAGTTTTCTATCGGACACCAAATCCGACAAGACCTCTAACATATTGAACTCATTTCTTTCAAGATCAAAAATTCTTTCTACCGCTTCATTAATGAGAGCTTTATGAACATACACCTTAAATAGCGAATGGACATTGTTATATGATAACATCTCACTTGCTTCTAAGCCATGCTCTCTAAGATAATCATATATCTCATCATATCTTTCTTTTACAAAATTACCTTGCGTAACAAAGGCCGAAGCAAGATTATTTCTTAATGGTGGTAGCTCAAAAATAGCATCTGATACATTGCATTTTACTTTTACCATATAGCTCATATTACTCTCCTTGTTTGTTATTTGTTTCTGGCAGCAGCTTCGTCAAGGAATACCGTAACTCCCATTTCTTTGGTAGAAACAGCTTTACCTCTCTTAAAGCAGATTTTAAGGTCGAATACATCATCTACATATCCGCCGCCGATAGAGTCCACTTCTTTCTTGTATACTCTGTCTCCAATTCTTTGGTATGCAATACCTCCAGGCATCGGCAACTTGCTTGCAGCTGTATTTGCTTCGATGGAAGTATCAAAGATGAGTCTTCCATAGTCCGCAAAGCTGTATGTTTGGTATGTGTCGCCATAAAGCACACCGCAAAATGTTTGTTTTTCTTCGTCTACCGCTATGATGAGCGCTCTTGCTGAAAATGCTGCTGCACCTTTTTCCGTTCCCCAATAATCTACTACATAGACCTCATCGTTTTTTTGAAAATTCCGTTTTACCTGTGACATAATAAGTCTCCTTCTAAATATTTTTTACCTATACATTATATCACATATTATGTAAATTTCAACCGTTATTTTCTAATGTATATTCATCTACTACATCATATACATTTTCAAACTTTCCTTGTTCTATTACATCTGCTATTAATAATTCATCTTCTTTAGTCATACCTTCTACTTTTAATGTAAGTATTACTTTTGCGTCTTCACGTCTCACTCTTATATATCTTTCATTCTTATTTAATCCTTCTTCCATAAATGCTATTGTTGTTATTATTATTCCAAACACTAAAATTATATAGATTATTACATCTAAAACTATACTCATTTTTATCACCTAATGTAGTATATACGCTATATTTTGTCCTTGTTTCTACGCATCACATATTTTTTTACATTTAGGTCTAGATTTTATACAATCTTTTTGATATAATAGCCGTTGAAGTCGTAGCTCACTGCTACGCTAATTTAATCATTAGGAGGTCAGAAAATGACAAAATACGTTTATCAATTTTCAGAAGGTAACGGTAAACAAAGAGAACTTCTTGGTGGTAAAGGTGCTAACTTAGCAGAAATGACTAATTTAGGAATGCCTGTTCCTCAAGGATTCACTGTTACAACTGAAGCTTGTACTCGTTACTATGATGACGGAAAAGAAATTGCTCCTGAAATCGTTGACGAAGTATTTGCAAATCTTACAAAACTAGAAGAACTTTCTGGTAAAAAATTCGGAAGTGTTGAGAATCCACTTCTTGTATCTGTTCGTTCTGGTGCTAGAGCTTCTATGCCAGGTATGATGGACACAATCCTAAACCTAGGATTAAACGATGAAGTTGTTGAAGGCTTTGCTAAGCTTACTAACAATCCTCGTTTTGCTTACGACTCTTATCGTCGTTTCGTTCAAATGTTCTCAGACGTAGTTATGGAAGTTCCAAAGAGCTACTTTGAAAAAATCATTGACGAAATGAAAGAAGCTAAAGGAGTTAAGCTAGATACTGAACTTAATGCTGACGATATGAAAGAATTAGTAGTTCGTTTCAAAGCATGTTACAGAGAAGCTAAAGGTGAAGAATTCCCAACTGAACCTAGAGTACAACTTCTTGAAGCTATAAAAGCAGTATTTAGATCATGGGACAACCCAAGAGCTATCTACTACAGAAGAATGAATGATATTCCTTCATCATGGGGAACAGCAGTAAACGTTCAAATGATGGTATTTGGAAACATGGGAGAAACTTCTGGAACAGGTGTTGCATTTACTCGTAACCCTTCTACAGGTGAAAAGAAATTATATGGTGAATTCTTAATGAATGCACAAGGTGAAGACGTTGTTGCAGGTATAAGAACTCCACAAACAATTGATCAATTAAAAGAAGTTATGCCTCACGCATACGAAGAATTCGTTTCAATTTCTTCAAGACTTGAAGACCACTATGCAGATATGCAAGATATGGAATTCACAATTGAAAACGGAAAACTTTACATGCTTCAAACTAGAAACGGTAAAAGAACTGCAGCTGCAGCTCTAAAAATAGCTGTTGACCTAGTTAACGAAGGTAAAATTTCTAAAGAAAAAGCAGTATCAATGATAGATGCTAAGAGCCTAGATTCTCTTCTACATCCAGGATTTGATGCAGCAGCATTAAAAGCAGCTACAGCAATTGGCCAAGCTCTTCCAGCTTCTCCAGGTGCAGCTTGTGGTAAAGTAGTATTTACTGCTGGTGCAGCTGTTGAATGGGCAGAAAAAGGAGAAAAAGTTGTTCTTGTAAGACTTGAAACTTCTCCAGAAGATATCGAAGGTATGAATGCAGCTCAAGGTATCTTAACAGTTCGTGGTGGTATGACATCTCACGCAGCAGTTGTTGCTCGTGGTATGGGTACTTGCTGTGTATCTGGTTGTGGCGAAATCGTTATAGACGAAGAAGCTAAAGTATTCTCTTTAGGCGGAAAAACATTCCATGAAGGAGATTATATTTCTCTTGATGGTTCTACAGGTAAAATCTATGGTGAAGCTATACCTACAGTTGAAGCTTCTATCTCAGGTGACTTCGGAACAATAATGGGATGGGCTGATGAGTTCAGAACACTTCAAGTTAGAACAAATGCAGATACTCCAAGAGATGCTAAACAAGCTAGAACTTTCGGAGCAGAAGGTATAGGTCTATGCCGTACAGAGCACATGTTCTTCGAAACTGACAGAATCAAAGCTGTTAGAGAAATGATTGTTTCAGACAACGAAGAAGCAAGAAGAAAAGCATTAGATAAAATACTTCCAATGCAACAAGGTGACTTCGAAGCTTTATATGAAGCTATGGAAGGCCACCCAGTAACAATTCGTTACTTAGATCCACCTCTACATGAATTCCTTCCAACAGAAGAAAAAGACATTGTAGAAATAGCTGGTGAATTAAATATAACAGTTGAACACTTAAAGAATGTTATCGCTTCTTTACATGAATTCAACCCAATGATGGGACACAGAGGATGCCGTCTTGCAGTTTCTTATCCTGAAATTGCAGAAATGCAAACTAAAGCTGTTATTAGGGCAGCATTAAACGTTGCAGCTAAACATCCAGATTGGAACATAGTTCCTGAAATAATGATCCCACTTGTAGGCGAAGTTAAAGAATTAGCTTACGTTAAATCAATAGTTGTAGAAACTGCTGATGCTTTAATTAAAGAAGCTGGTAGCGATATGCACTATAAAGTAGGAACAATGATAGAAATACCAAGAGCAGCTGTAACAGCTGACGAAATCGCTAAAGAAGCTGAATTCTTCTCATTTGGTACAAACGACTTAACACAAATGACATTTGGATTTAGCCGTGACGATGCTGGTAAATTCTTAAATTACTACTATGACAAGAAAATTTACGAACAAGATCCATTCGCAAGATTAGATCAAAATGGTGTTGGTAAATTGGTAGATATGGCAGCTAAACTTGGAAGAACTACAAGACCAGACATTAAACTTGGAATTTGTGGTGAACACGGTGGAGATCCTTCTACTATTGAGTTCTGTCACAAAGTAGGTCTTACTTATGTTTCATGTTCTCCATTCAGAGTACCTATTGCTCGTTTAGCAGCAGCTCAAGCAGCTATAGCAAACAAATAGTAAGTATTAAATACAGTAAAAAATAACAGTTCAGAAATGAACTGTTATTTTTTATTCTTTATGCTTATCTCCTTGACTTATTCTACGTTTTTTAATAATATTAATATAGGAGGCGTATATATGAAAAACTCAAATATTGACGTAGATATAATTGATGAAACTTTATTATACATTTGTATAGACGGAAAACGCGAACATATATCTGTAGATAATGCTCGTATAAAATATGCCAAAAGTAAAGAAGTTTTAGATTTAATAGATTTAACATTAGAAAGATATGCTGAAAACAGTAAACCATTAGCGGCTCCTTCTGAGCCAGATGAAGTAGAAATAGATGTTTCGCCTGAACCAGAAGTAGAGGAAAAACAAATGCCATCAAACGATGAACCTCTTCCAGAACCTAAAGATGAACCTATAATACCCGAAGAAACTAAAAGCGATTCATTAAAAGATTTAAACGATAGACCATTAGAACTAGTTGATGAATCGAAATTTGCTACTATTTATAATAAATATAGCAAAGAAATAGGTAAAACATTTAAGAAGGAAGCTCCTTCATTCTTGGATTTAGAAAGAATCGCCGAGAAAGACAAACCACTTGAATTAGTTAAATAGCAAGGGAGATAAAATATGACAAAAGAATATCAAGAATCATTTGTTGAAGTAGTTGAAGTGTTAAACCACTCTTCTGCTACCGTTTTAGAAAAAATACCAACAAGATTAATAGATTTATTTAATACAAATAAATCTAAAGATTATGTAGCAAAAATAGATTTCCTAAGTGAGAACTGGGAAGACAACTTGATGCCTAATACACAAGCGATATTAGCCTTATTATATAGAGACTTCTTAACTTCACCTGAAGAAAGAAGAATGCTTATAGATAAAGAAAAGGAAGCTAGATTGTATTCTGAAACACTAGGAATATCTCAAGCCGATGCTTCAGGAATGTTTAATAGTTCTGCAGTTATAACAGGCGAAGACATCGTTCTTTCTAATTCTGTTACAAACCAACTAATTGAATTACCGAAGGAACCATGGTATAAAAAGATATATCACAAAACTTTAGATTTATTCAAATTCAAACATTAATATTAAAAGCACTTTGTAATAATACAAAGTGCTTTGTTTTTATGTTTTTATTCTTCTTCAGCTGGTGCTCCTACTGGGCAAACACCTGCACATGTTCCACATCCTATGCATTTTTCTGGATCTATAACGCATTTGCCATCTCCTTCAGATATTGCACCTACTGGACATTCTGCCATACATGCTCCACATCCTATACAATCATCGCTTATTCTATATGCCATAATTTTCACTTCCTTCCCTCTTATATTTATATAATATATTATTTTATTCTGCTGATTCAACTTCTTCTTTTTTAGTTTCTTTGTTTTCTACTTTTCTTGGTTCAAATTCTATTTCTTTTACATCAACCATTTCAAAGCGTTCCTCACCTTGTGGTCCTATCTTTAGTCTTACTCGTTCTTTTAATATATCTAGTGATACTACTTTACATGTTTCACCGTTATATTTTACCCATGCGTTGACTTTAGGTAGCTCTTTTAATTTTTCTTTATATACTTCTTCTTCATATTTTAGACAACATTTAAGTCTACCGCAATTTCCAGATAGTTTTTGCATATTTATTTGAAGTCCTTGCTCTTTTGCCATTTTAATATTTACTGTTTCAAAATCTGGTAAGAATGTTCTGCAACACACTTCTTTACCACAGCTTCCTATATTATCATAGGCTTTAATTTCATCACGTGGTCCTACTTGTCTTAACTCAATTCTTGTTCTATATTCTGCTGCTAAGCTTTTTACGACTTCTCTAAAGTCTACTCTATCTTCTGCAACAAAATAACACGTTAATTTGCTCTCATCAAAAGTATATGATGCTTTTATAAATTTCATATCTAAATTATATCTTTTAGCAAGTTTTTTACATGTATCTAAAACTTCTCGTGCTTTGCTATCTAGATTTCTTTGTTTATCTATGTCTTCTTTAGTAGCTATTCTTTCTACTTTTCCTATAGACTCGTCTTGTTCTAATGTTACATTTTCTTTATCTTTTATACTTACTACTCTACCTAAATCTAGTCCTCTTTCAGAACTAGCAACAACTGTATCTCCTACTTTTACTTCTAAGTTGTTTTTATAGAAATAATGCAGTTTTCCAGTTTTGGTAAATCTTACTCCTAATACTTCTTCCATAGCTACTCCTTTCTTAAAATATTAATAACAAAAGCTGTTTTAATCATATCTTCGCTTCCGTTTTGTTCCATTCGAGTTTTTAGTTTTTCAACTACTGGTACAAGATTATACATCTTGTTTTTTAAGAATATGTATTCAAAATATCTAAATGTTTCATCGTCCTTAAAGTCCACCTCTTCAAGTGCTTTAAGTGTACCATATTTATCTTCAAATTTTATTTTGTCTACACATGCTTTTATTTTATCATATTTATTATTATCTTTTAATAGTTCTAACGCGATTTTTAATGAACCATCTGCATATTCATGTTGTAAAACATCTAATTTTCTACCTACCGCTTTATCTGTTAGCTCATCTATATTTTCTTCTGTTAGCTTATTAAATTTTATCTTGTTAACACGAGACATAACCGTTGTTAGCAGTTCTTGTTCTTTATGTGTAATTAGAATTATTACTACATAAGGTGGTGGCTCTTCTAATGTTTTTAGAATTGCATTTTGGCCCGAAGCATTCATTAAATGCGCATCGTTTATTATATATACTTTTCTATCACAAGTAGCTGGTGCTATATACACATCATCTGCTAATTGCTTTCTAATTTGCTCAACTGTTATATCTTGCTTGTCTGCTGCTTTTTCTATTAATTTAAAGTCTATACAAGCATTTAAATGTTCTGTATTTAGTAATATTTTAGCAAATTCCAATGCAATCTCTTTTTTCCCTATTCCTTCTATTCCCGAAAAAAGATATGCGTGAGAAACCTTGTCATTTACGATGTCATTTTTTAATATTTGTTTTGACTCTTCATGTCCTATTATTTTCTCAAACATATCTTTCTCCTTATTTATCTATTTTGCCAAATTTATTTAGTGGCCATATTCTGCCTATAACTTTACCTTCTACTTTATCTAGTGGCACCGCTCCAAATATTCTGCAATCCATACTTCCTTCGCGGTTATCTCCTATTGTAAAGACATAGCCTTCTGGTATTTCTATATCATAGACATCGCCTGTTCTTGGAGTTTTAAGGCCATCTGTTAAATATGGTTCGTCTAATTTTTCTCCATTTATATATACATATCCATCTTCTGAAATATATAAATGTTCTCCTGGAAGTCCTATTACTCTTTTTATAAAACTCATTTTGCCAATTCCCATTACGTTATATGCAAATTTAGCAAAACCCGTTTTTTCCTCATAAGTTGCAAGTAATTCCGTATTGTTTTCTGTTATAGATGGAGATTCTACAATTACTATATCTCCTCTTTTTAATTCTTTGTTGTATAGTATTCTTCTTCCTATTACAACTCTATCTCCCTCGTGACATGTTGGATACATAGAAGTTTGTTTTACTCCGGCAATTGTACCTATAAAATAATTAATTAATAGGTATATTGCATAGGCAATTATAAAACAAACCACCCATTCAACAGTCTCTTTTATCCAACTGGTTTTCAATTTATTTTCTCCTTAACATACAATAGAACCAAGTTCCATATCTCCGTCAACTGTAATTAGTTTAACGTTATCTCCTTCGCCCGCTGCAAGTATCATTCCTCTTGATTCGATACCTCTTAATTTAGCTGGTTTTAGGTTAGCTACAAGCACTACTTTCTTTCCTATTAACTCATCTTCTTTGTAATATGGTACAAGTCCAGATACTACTGTTCTTTGTTCATATCCAAGATCAACTGTTATTTTATATAGCTTATTAGCTCCTTCTATTCTTTCGGCTGTAAGTATTTTAGCCACTCTAAGTTCAGTTTTACCAAATTCATCAAAAGTTATTTCTTCTTTAACATCTTTTGGTTCCTCTGCTTTAGCTGCTTCCTTTTTAGCTTCCATCTTTTTAGTTAATTCTTCTAACTTTTCTTTTTCGTCTATTCTTGCAAATAATGGAGTTGCAGTTCCTACTTTTCTTTCTATAGCATTTGCACCAAATTCTTTAACAGAATCTAATGTTAATTCTTCTACATTTATTTGCTCAGCTATTTTCTTAGCTGTTTCTGGCATTACTGGGAATATTAAAGTTGCAATAACTTTAATAGCTTCTAAAAGATTAAATAATACTGTTTTTAATCTTTCAGTATTCTCTTTAGCTAATGTCCATGGAGTTGTTTCATCTATATATTTATTACTTCTTCTAGCTAAATCCATTACTGTTTCAATAGCTTCCGCTACTCTATATTCATCCATCTTAGCAATGTATGTATCTACCATATTCTTAACAAATGCTTTTAAGTCTTTATCTACTTCAGTTTCTTCACCTGGTAAATATACTGTTCCTTCAAAGTATTTATTAACCATCGCAACTGTTCTGTTTACTAGATTTCCTAATGTGTTTGCAAGATCTGAATTGTATCTAGATATTACAGCTTCGTATGTTATGCTTCCATCTTGTGCATAAGGCATTTCAGATAAAGAATAATATCTAACTGCATCTACACCAAATTCTTCTGCAAGTTCATCTGCATAGATAACATTTCCTTTAGATTTACTCATCTTATCTTCGCCAAATAGCATCCAACCATGAGCATATATCTTCTTAGGTAATGGCTCACCTAATGCCATTAGTATTATCGGCCAATATATTGAATGGAATCTTAATATATCTTTACCAATTACATGTACATCTGCTGGCCAGTTCTTGTTGTATAGCTCAGATTTGCTATCTAGTTTGTATCCTAATGCTGTTATATAGTTTGTTAAAGCATCAATCCAAACATATGTAACATGTTTAGGGTTAAAGCTTACTGGTATTCCCCAAGTAAATGACGTTCTAGAAACGCATAAATCTTGAAGACCTGCTTTTAAGAAATTGTTCATTATTTCTTTCTTTCTAGATTCTGGTTCAATAAATCCTGGATGAGATTCAATATATTCAATTAATCTATCTTGGTATTTACTGCATTTTAAGAAATATGCTTCTTCTTTTGCAGGTTTAACTTCTCTTCCGCAGTCTGGACATTTTCCATCTACTAATTGAGATTCTGTAAAGAATGATTCGCATGGTGTACAATACATTCCTTCATATTCTCCAAGATAAATATCTCCTTGATCATATAACTTTTTGAATATTTTTTGTACAGTTTCTTCATGATAATCATCTGTTGTACGAACAAAATGATCGTATTCTACGTTCATTAAATCCCATATTCTTTTTATTTCTCCAGCAACATTATCTACATATGCTTTTGGAGCTATTCCTGCTTTTTCAGCTAATTCTTGTATTTTTTGACCGTGTTCATCTGTTCCAGTTAACATGAATACGTCTTTACCTTGCATCTTTTTAAATCTCGCTATTGCGTCTGTTAAAATTATCTCATATGTATTTCCAATATGAGGTTTTTTAGATGTGTATGCTATCGCTGTTGTAATATAAAATTTTTCTTTTTCTGTCATATTAACTCCTCCTTGTTTCACAATATTTTTACACCTTTTTCACTGCATATAATTATCTCATAGAATGGGCTGTTTGTCAACGAAAAAGCACACTTCACATACTTTAGATTTAATATTTGATTTTAATTTCACATAATTTGATTTTAATATTCCATTTTTATTTTTTTGTGGTATAATAAGTGACAAGGTGATTAATTTGATAAAAGTTATCGCACTCGACTTAGTCGGGGTACTTGTAAAAGAAAACGACTTCGTTTTAGATAAAACTAATGAAAAACTAGAAAGGTTGTTTGGTAAGAACAGAAGTGATTTTGAATTCTCTTCACAAGCAACCGAAATCGTTCCAAGTTTGGACATTAACAGTCTTAAAGAAAGATGTAAATATATATGTAGTTCAATCTACTCATTAAAAATAACACTAGGGGAACTTAGTAAATTCAAGGAACAACATAAAGATGTTAAGCTTGTAGTCGCTACAAATCATATATCTTGTATTAAAGAATTTATATTAAAGGCCTTTGGACCAGATTTATTTGATGAAATCTTTATCTCAGCAGAGTTAAACACAGTTAAACCGGAAGCTGAATTCTATAATAAGATGTTAGAAACGCTTAATGTTAAACCAGAAGAAATTTGCTTTGTTGACGACTCACAAGAGAATATTGTCGGTGCAAATAATGTTGGTATTATCCACACTATCCACACAACAAAAACTAGCAACACCCTATCATTGATAGAAGCTATGCTAAGTTCAGATACTTAATTAAATTAGTTTAAAACGAAGAAAAGCGGAGATAATCTCCGCTTTTTATTATTTTACTTTTTTTATTTACTCTATAACTTCCGTTCTACTTTCACGTGTTTCTGGTGTTCTTTCAACTATCTTATCTGAGGCTTGTACAATTTCTTGATCTGTATTTGTCATTGTTTGAAGTGTTTCTATTATTCCACCTTCTTTTGAAGGTGAAAGTTTTGATTTTACTTCATCTTTTCTATGTTCCCACTCTTCTGTCATTAATTCATCCTTAGGTAAATTTGCTCTACCTAATTTCTGAGCTCCATCAAATCTTCCTGTGAATTTTGATAATTCTTTATCCTCTTTTGCTTGCTCCATCGGTAGTGTTTTTACATCAAAACCAAGTTCCTTAAACCATCTAGAAACTATTCCTGTCATTATTGGAGATACTGCATATACATGTTTTATTCTTGCATACTTTTTATCTCCGGCAAGTTTTGCTTTTATCTTTTCCATCGCATCTATTAAAGCTATTTGTGCTTCCTTACGTCCTTCTCTAGTTAACATATGGCTAGCATCTTTGGGGATTAAATGTATATGTAACGTTTCGTCTGTTATACCAAATGACACTACATCGTTTAAGTTTTCAAATTTATGTCTTGCCATTCTTGGTTTCTTTTCTTTCCCTTCCACTACTTTTCTTACATCTCTTGCACTTTTTATTTTTCTTTCTTTTAATATTTTTTCAAGTTCTTCATCAGACACTTTATCTATTTTACCTATTAATTCTTCAATTCTTTCTTTATTGTCTTCTGTAGTTATATTAGTTAAAATTTCTACAATTTCCGCTCTACTTAGCATATTACCACCTCATATATATATTATACCACAAAGCATATGTTTTCACAAACCAAAAAGAGTCGTCAATATTGTTTACTACACTTTACATATTTATTTGTTTTCTGCTATAATGAAACTAGTGAATTATTTCTTAATAGGAGGCGGATTATATGAGAAATATTAGTGATTTATTGCCACTAGGATCAATTGTTACCCTAGATGACTCAGATCAAAAATTAATGATATTTGGAATACTACAATCTAACGGATTAGAAGATGGTGATCAATACGACTATATCGCAGTGCCATACCCAATGGGAAACATTGGTGCAGGCAACCAATATCTTTTCTATCACGATGATATAGATGAAGTAATCCATATTGGTTATGAAGACCAAGAATACACTGACTTTATTACAAACTTAGAAGAGTTATATCAAACTCCTACCGATCTGTAATCTAAACAGTTTTACAAAGGAGGAATTATGAATAAAAAAGAAACTAATTTTTTGAATTCTAAGTTGACCGAACTTGTAGATAACGGTATCATTACTGATATTCAATTTATAGCTGCAAAAGAACATTTTGGTACAAAGAAGGAAAGCAAATCTTTGTCCACAGTTTTTGGTGCAATAGGTATATTCTTAATTGCACTTAGCATTATTACATTATTTGCAATGAATTGGAATAACATAGCCAAAGGATTAAAAGTTATTATATCTTTTGTACCTTTAGCTATAACAGCATATATGTTACACGAATATATGTATAAAGGGAATAAAAAGTTGCAATTATACACAAGTATATTTGCTCCAGTGTCTATAATTGCTACAAATTCGCTTATAGCGCAAATATTTCATATACAAACTGAAATATATGAATTATTCTTTACATCGCTACTAATGTTTTTACCTATTGCATTTATACTTTTCAACAAGCTTTCTGTACTTGTATATAGCGTGGGTACTGTAATATATTCACTAGTAGCTATAAATTCATATACTGCTGAAAGTGAAGCTTTACTAAAAACATTTATATTAGCTTTACCTATAATTATAGCTAACTTTATTAATTACAGAAAAGATAAGAATGACGATAAGAATATATTAATGTGGATTACAAATGTGATACTTGTTACATTGTTTATATCTCACAAAGAATGGATTAATCCAGAATCTATTCTTATGTACTTATATATGCTATATTTCTTAACTCAAACATTATTTGATAAGACAAACCCATTAAACAAGGTATTATCTTTTGCATTCATGTTCTATCTATTATTATCTTGTACAACTGCAGAAATGTTAGAGTTTACAGAAGAACTAGTTATACATGTTGATACATTATTATTTGCAGCTTTAGCTGGTGTATTTATATACTTATCCGAAGCATATAAAAATCCTAAGGAATATTTTATATTTGCATTTATAGCATTGGCTCAATTTACTGGGCTTCAAGCAGAATTCCTATTTGTATTAGTAAATCTAATAGCAATTTCTCTTGGAATATATAAGATTGTTATTGGTAACCAAAAGAATTCTTATCCAGAAATAAAACAAGGTGTGTCTTTAGTTCTATTAATAATAATGTTTAGATTTATTAGCGCCGAATTAAGCTTTGGTATTAAAAGCATATTGTTCTTAATAGCTGGTACATGTTTCTTACTAAGTGGAAAAGTTATTAAGAAAAAGATTGGAGGTAATAAAAATGATTAAATTACCGTTCAAAAAATTTGTTATTTATGTAATTACAATGTTTATGCTATTCTTTATACCAATATACACAATAGCTATAAACTCAAATACACTTAAAGATGGAACAGAATTTTTATTTGAAGTACAAGCATATGATCCATATGATATGTTTAGAGGAAATTACCTACGTGTAACTTTCAAAGAAGATACTGTGCCTGCATATTCGAATTTCTTAGATTTAAACTATAACGATCCATGCTATGTTACCATAGGCGTACGTCCTAACGGCTTTGCATATTTCAAGCATATAAGTAAAGAACGTCCAACTAACACATCTGATTATTATGAAACTACTGCTTCATATTACTCATGGGCTAAAGAGTATTCTGTAGAAACTCCTACAAGATATTATATGAACGAAAACAAGTCTTTAGCAGCAGAAAAATATCTTAACGATAATATAGAAAATGCTTATGTTAAAGTAAGAGTTAAAAATGGCAAAATGGTTCTTGTTGGAATATATGTAAACAACATGCTTATAGATACAATCGATTAAAATTAAATTAAATAAAACCTACCCATTAAATGGTAGGTTTTATTATTTACATTTTATATTTATAATTATTGTTCTAACTATACTATTTCTCCATCGCCCGGATCTGATAAGTCTGGTTCATCTTGTCCTTTAATAGATGGTCCTTCATTTTCTACAAACTCTGCAAATTCAACATCATCTGTAACTTTTCCAAGGGTTTCTCCAAATCCTTGTTCTCTTTCTATTTCCACATCATATCTAGCATTTCTCTCTTCTATTCCTTCAATTCTTTTTTGTGTTTCTTCTCCTAAATCTTCTATAGATAATCCACATTCACTTACATATGTTTTATACATTTCCGGACCTTTCTTAGAAATTTCAGATATTAATGTCATTATTATAGTTGGTTTTTCTATATTAAGTCTATCCATTGCTTTTCTTGGCGATTCACCACTTTCACATGCTCTTATCACTTCTAAAGCATCTTTTAACATTGTGATAGTAAGCCCATTTGCTTTTTCAGGATCAGCATATTCTGCTAGAGGTTCTTCATACGAATATTGTTTTAATTTACCTATAACCGTTGCTAATTCTTCTTTATTTGTTTCCGCTCTCGTTGCACTTTCTGCTTCTACTTTTGCTTTTTTCTCTCTCTCTTCTTTTTCTAGTTGTGCTATATGCTCATCCCAAGTAATATCTTCTTTTCCGGTCATTTGCCTTGCTAACTTGTCAAAATCCAAACTTTCATCAAGCGAATTAAATTCTGTATTACCTGCATCTATACCTTCTTCTATTCTCTTTCCTAATGTAACATTTTGTATCGCAGGCATTTTTGTATATATTTGAACTGTTAAATCTATACCATCTTCTCTTGCCATTTTTAGCAATTTAAATCTTGTATACACATCCCCTAATGGTCCGTCTATTCCTTTATGTTCAGCATATTCCCTTAATGTCATTTTAGTAGCTGGCACAGATGGTTCTTCTTGTTTACTACCGAATGTTCTTTTCATCCATCCTTTTATTCCTTTGTTTTCTGGTCCGCTCACGTTTTTTTCACCCATCTCTTCTTTTCTTCTACATTCTGCATCATAAGCAAAGTCGTTTTCTCTTCTAAAACGTTCTGCTTCTCTCTCATCCATTATTGCTCCATAATATTTATCTCTTTTTTCAGGAGTACATTCATGTATTATACCATCCTTATCTATACACCAAGAATGTTTTACCCACATATAATCATCACCTGATACAGTTGCAGCATAACCAGTGCATAATCTCATTCCTTTATTTGCTAAATAAAATTTTAGTGAATTATCATGGCACAACATAGCAGGGCCACCTTCTACAATAGAAGTTTCGCCATCAAAAAGTTGTCCTTTACTAGCTATCATATCTACTTCCGCTTCATTTCCAGTAACATGTACCATCTTTCCACCAGCGGCTAGTATTTTCTTTTTTATTTCTTCTTGTTTTTCTTCTTTAGTCATCCTTCTTACCTCTTTATACTATGCTATCACATGTAACTTTTTTTGTAAAGGCATAAAAAAAGAAGGCTCTCGCCTTCAATGTGGTCGGAGTGACAGGACCCGAACCTGCGACCTCATGGTCCCAAACCACGCGCTCTACCAACTGAGCTACACCCCGATACGAATAGTATTATAATATATTTGTTGAAAAAAAGCAAGTATTATGTTAAAATTTATATAGATTTTCGGAGGAATTATGAGTTATTTTTGTGGAACAGATATAATTGAAGTTGAACGTGTAAAAAAAGCTATACTATCTACGCCTGGGTTTAAAGAAAAGATATTTACGCCCCTAGAGATAGAATATGCAGATAAAAAATCTGATGTTACTCGTTTTACACATTATGCTGGAAGATTTGCAGCCAAAGAAGCAATATATAAAAGTCTATCTAAAATAGATAACACAGTAAGTTTAAGCGAAATAGAAATACTAAATGATATAACTAATAAAAACAGACCAGTAGTGAATATCCTAAAACCAAATATTAATGAAATGCAAAAGGAAAACAAACTAACTATAGATGTAAGTATATCTCACATTAAAGATTATGCTACAGCTAATGCAATTTGTTACTTAAATTAGTTTAATTGTGTTACTTTACACACAAAGTGCTTGTTTTGTTTTACACTCACATAGTGTATAGTTATACTGTAGGTGTGAGGTGATAAAAATGACATCATATTTAAATTTAGAAATGTTAGGCAAAAGAATTAAACAAGGTAGATTAAAATTAGATTTAACTCAATATGCTTTAGCTGAAGAGGTTGGCGTTTCGCAAAACTTCCTAGGAGATATTGAAAGAGGCATCAAAGCGCCTAGTATAACAACAGCCATTAGATTATCTAATGTTTTAGGTATCAGCTTAGATGTATTATTTGCTGAATCTTTAACATGCCAAGTTTGCGAAGCTGACGAATTAGAATTAACAGATAAACAACTATCTTTAGTTAAAAAATTTGTTAAAGATGTAAAAGACAGTTTTGTTGAATAATAAACGTACGCTTAAAAACAAAATAATATAAAAACAAAATAACAACCTTTCGGTTGTTATTTTTATTATCATTTTTATTCTTGTTATATTCTTTCTTCTATACTTTTAGCACATTCTCTTCTTCTTAAGTCTAATATCGTCTCCAAAGAATCTGCATATTGTATAGTTTCCTATAAGTCTAGACATTACTCTGTCATCATATTGTACAGCTAAATCTTGAAGTGTTAAATTTGTAGATATTATTGTTTTCTTATCTTTTAGAAGTCTTGTATTTATTATATTAAATAACTCCGTAAATTTGCTATTACTTAAAGTTTCTGTTCCAAGATCATCTATTATTAACAAGTCTACATCAAACACTCTATTGTATTGTTCTTTTTTAGTTTCGTCTTTGTATCCACTAAACTTCGCTTCTATTATCATATCCATCAAAAGCGGCGCTGTTTGATATAGTACAGAATAACCTTTATTCACAGCACTATGCGCTATAGCACTACTCATAAATGTTTTTCCCGTTCCAGCTCTTCCTGTAAACAACAAATTCTTTTGACAAGGATTAGTCATATTATCTACAAAAGATATTGCTACCTTTTTAATTTCTTCTATATTTTGAAGCGGAGATTTATCTGATTGATATTTTTCTTTGTCTGCTTTATTAGAGAAATATGCTATATCAAAAGTATTGAAATTCTCATCTTCTAATCTTAACATATTGTTTTGCTTATATGTTATATTAACTACTTTTTGTGTAAAGCATGGACATCTACTTTCTTTGTTACCAAGTTTTATAAACCCAGTATCTTCACACTTTGAGCACTCAAACTTTGGATATAAATAGTCTTTTGGAAGTCCTTCACTAACGAATAATGCTTCTATTTGCTTATCTATTTCCATTAATTTTATTTTCAAATTATCTTCTGCAATTTGTTTATCTATATCAGTTCCTTTTAGCATAGTTTTGGCCATGTCTATTGCCACCGTATTCTTTTTTGTTAATAGCTCTCCGTACTTAGGAAGTCTATTTAACAATCCGTTTTTTCTTGCTTCTGCTTCACTGATAGCACGTTGTCTTTTTAAGTCATATTCTCTTTGTAAATATTTAGATATGTATGAATTCATAGTTCCTCCTACATATTATCGTAATATTGATTCCAATCTATTGCTTTATCTTGTTCGTAATTCTTATGTTTCAATGTCTTACTTTGAGAGGCTTTTTGTGTCTCAGTTGCTATCTTTTGTTTTGTCACAGTTCCTTCTGCTTCTATAATTTCAGCTAAAGTCTTGTAGCCATTTTCATGCCAATTTGTTAAGATTCCATTTATATATCCTATAGACGCATTACCTTTAGAAACCGTCTTCTTTATTGCATAGTCTATTTCATCAAATGTATATCCATATTTATTTATCCATTCTGAAATATATATTTCTTCATACTCTGTAAATGCTCTATTTAATCTTAACTTAGATTTAATCTTTGTCTTTACTTGTTGAAGTTTATCTTGTTCATTAAGGTAATCTTCAAGATCCGCAAAAGTCTTTACTCCACCTTTATACCAAGATTCTGCAACCTTAAATACGTAATTTTTGTTTAATGCTCTTCTTTCAGCACAATCATGGAACAACGCTATCATAACTTCTTCTTCAAAACCATATTTTTCAAATAGCGTATTGATGTCTACAAACCAACATAGTGCCATAATGCCTTGGAAAAAACTTTCGTTAATTGCATTTGCTGCAGCAATTCTTTTCTTCTCAACATCGCTTTTTACTTTAGTTACCTTTGGTTCTAACTTAGGTATATATATTTTGTTTAGTTCTTGTTCTTTAACATCTAGAATATCAAAGCCATCTACCGTTTTTATTACTAGTTCTTCTGCTTCTAGAGTATCAAAAGCTTTTTCTAATTCTGCTACTTTTACCCCTAATTTTTTAGCTATATCAGCTCTAGCAAATTCCATATTGTTTTTTGCTAAGAATTTTATGTATATGTATAGCTTTAAACTAAGTTCATCTAGTGATGTCATACAATTGTTTACAAATATTCCTGGTAATTCTACATCCATTACTTCTCTATTTAACTTTTCTACAAATTTCATATGACTCACTCTCCTTTATGGTGCAATTATACCATTATATTTTATAATTTACAACAATTATTTTCGCCAATATTTTTTATGGTTAAGTTTACACACATACAACTTAGGCGAGACAAGAAATTTAATTATTACATATATTATATGAGATATATCTTCTTCATTTCTGTTAGCATAAACAAGACCTATTACAGGTATTATTAAAAATACACAAAAATACCCTCTATATATCAAACTGTTAAATATATTTTCGGCTATTTTCCACACTATCCACACATATCCAAGAAGTATTACAAGTGTTCTATAATCTATTATCCCCAAAAACTTATTTCTTCTTTTCAAACCACTATATACTTTACCTTTTTCCTCCATTTACACCTCCAGATATATTAATTAGCTCCCTTGCAAATGTATTTATTTTATATAGCAAATATATACTTCCTACTAAAACTATTTTGTACATTATTTCATCTGTATTTTTGAACGAAAGTGGAATTATTAACACAACTACCACTATATTTTGCATAAGAAGATTTAACAAA
>JAFXEC010000046.1 GCA_017521005.1 Clostridia bacterium
CATAGATTTGTAATTGTAGTTTGTAGTAATAAAGTTTGCGTAGTCATTATCCTCTACAAAACAGATTTCTTGGCTATCTTTTTTATCTGCTGTAATAAATCCATTTTCTCTAGCAATTTCACGTATTTCATCTTTTGTGTAATCTCCAAGGGGCATAAGTACGTGACTTAATTCTTCTTGAGTCATGTTATATAACACGTATGTTTGATCTTTGCTAGCTGTAACAGATTCTGCAACATAGTATCTATTTGTATTTTCATCTTTTAACACTTTTGCATAATGACCAGTAGCTATGTAATCTGCATCATAAAGTTCCATTGCTTTTTTAAGCATTAAGTTAAACTTAAGATGTTTGTTACAAGCAATACATGGGTTAGGAGTTTTTCCCTCCATATATTCTTTTGCAAAGTAGTCTATAACTAGTTCCTTAAATTCTTTTGTTAAATCTAAAGTATAGAATGGTATTTCTAATTTGTCTGCAACGGCTTTAGCATCTAATACTGCTTTAGATGAGCCACAAGCCTTATCTTCAGATTTTTTATCGTAAAGTATCATTGTTACACCGATTACATCGAATCCCGCTTGCTTTAGAAGTAGCGCACAAACAGAACTATCCACTCCACCACTTAAACCAACAACGACTTTTTTCTTTTTAGTTTCATTCATTTCGTTTCACCAATATATATTTTAACATAAAGAGGCAGTATTTTCAAAGAAAATGAAATAATATGTGCATATTTGATGTAATCGACAAATAAAAACAAAAGTGTATAAAAATTATACTTGCAAATTGGTAAAAACTGGAGTATAATATCGACGTTGGTTGGCAAAAATTGGGAGGACGATAAAAATGGAAGAAAAAATTAAAGTAATGATCGTAGATGATAACGTAGAATTTGTAAAGTTATTAACAATGTTTGTTGATTCGCAAAAAGACATGGAAGTTGTAGGAAGCTTAAACGACGGAAGTGCAGTAGTAACAAAAATAAAGGAGTGGAAACCTGATGTTTTGTTACTAGATATAATAATGCCTGAAAGAGATGGCTTAGCAGTACTTGAAGACTTGGATGAAAGTGCGCTAGAAAAAAGACCTAATATTGTGGTAATGTCTGCAATAGGGCAAGAAAAAATAACTAGTAAAGCAATGGCACTTGGAGCAAGCTACTATGTTATAAAACCGTTTGATTTAGATACATTAGTTGAAAGATTAAGAGAACTAACAGTACCTAGTATGGCCGTTTATGAAAATAAGGGACCAAAATATGTAACAACAAAATCTGTCAGTATAAATACAGAACCTGTTGAAGTAAAAGTAACAAATCTGATTCATGATTTAGGAGTACCTGCACATATTAAAGGATATCAATATTTAAGAGAAGCAATAATAATGGCAGTTGGTAATCAAGAGATAATAAACTCTGTGACTAAAATGATGTATCCACTTTTAGCTAAAAGATATCAAACAACACCATCAAGGGTTGAAAGAGCAATTAGACACGCAATAGAAGTAGCGTGGAACAGAGGTGAAATAGCAGTACATGACAAGATATTTGGCTATACTGTAAATTCAAATAAAGGAAAACCTACAAATTCGGAATTTATAGCACTAATTGCAGATAAAATTAGGCTTGAACATTTAGAAAGAGTAGCAAGATAATATAAGAACAACACTTAGTAAAATAGGTGTTGTTTTTCTTGCTTTAATTTAATCTTTGCTATATAATGAAGGCAGAATGGTGAGGTTAAAATGAAAGCAATAGTTAATTGGAAAGCGATATATGTAGATGAAAATGGTGAAGAAGGAATAGGAATATTACTACCAGGTTGCGTAATTAAAGGAGAATTAGTTGAAACTAAGGAAGAAATAACAGTGGAAACAGTGGATATAGACATCAGTGATTTGGTAATTACATCGGTAAATGGTGAAATGTATAAATTGCTAGATGCAAGTAGAGATTATCTTCAAGATCTAAAGAAATGTATAGAAATAGGACTAGAAGAAAGAGAAGAAGGTGCAAGATAATGACATACGATAACATTGAAAAAAATTTATATAAACAATTATCTACAAATGTACGCAAGCAATTAGAAAAAATAGAACACCTAGATGTATATACAACAAGACACATACATAGCGTTCCACAAATAGTTGGTAAAATATGTGAGAAGCTAGGGTACACAGAAACAGAGATAAGATTCTATGTAGAATGTGCTTATCTCCATGATATAGGTAAGATATTTATACCTTCAGAGGTACTACAAAAACCAGGAAAATTAACAGATGAAGAATATAGTATAATGAAAACACATACTGTAAAAGGTGAAGAGTTTTGCAAATCTGTGCCAGTTTTAGAAAAGTATGCAGAAGCTGTTGGTAGTCACCATGAAAATGGTGATGGAAGTGGCTATCCAGATGGAATAACAGATGTGCCACTTGAAGCAGAATTAATTAAAGTTGCAGATATATATGATGCTTTAATTAATAAAAGACAATATAAAGAAAAGATAGAATTACCAGTTGCTTTAGATATATTAAAAGAAGCATTAATAGATAAGGGTATAGCAAATACAGGAGTATTTAAGGCGTTATTAGAGGTTATTCTAGAAGAAAAAGATTTAACTAAAGAAGAATATATACATATAGTTAGAATGAAAGAAAGTATTTAGGTGGAGGTAAAATATGAAGAAAGACAACAAGAAAGTTACTGCAAAAAAAGACAAGAAAAAAGTTAAAGTAAATGTTAAGAAACTTGTATTTTTAGTATTAATGTTGGTTATAATAATATTAGGATTAATAGTAATATTTAGAAATACAATATTTAAGGAAAAAATATTAGGTGAAACATTTAAATTAGTAGATTTGAAAGAATATAGAGAAAATGTAAAAGAACATAAAATAGAGAGAATAGCTATACTTTCAGATACAACAAATATAGATGTGGATAGTAAAAAAGATAAAGAAAAAATATTGGATTTTATAAAAACAATTGAAGGAACTACAATAAAATCTGATGTTGCGACTTTAACATCTAGTGGATATTGTGTAGTGTTATATTATAAAGATAATACTAGTACAATAATCAATATTACACCAACTCATTTTAGTATGGATGGTGAAACAAATTACAAAAATGTAACAGCAAATTATGATGGTGTAGTAAAACTAATAAAAGAATTAAAATAATCTAAGGGCGGCAAGTAATATGGCCGCTCTTAACTTTTATAGTAATACTTGAAAAAAAGCAAATATAATGGTAAAATATACTAGCGAGGAGAGATAAAATGTTAGATAAATTAGAAGCTGTAGAAGCTAGATATGAAGAATTAAACAAATTAATATCTGATCCAGAAGTAATATCTGATCAAAATGCTTTCAAAAAATATATGAAAGAACAATCAGGACTTGTGGATGTTGTAGAAAAATATAGAGAATATAAAAAAGTTAAACAAAATATGGATGATGCAGAAGAAATGATGTCTGATCCAGAAATGAAAGAAATGGCAGAAATGGAATACTACGAATCTAAAGAAAAGCTTCAAGGATTAGAAGAAGAATTAAAAATACTACTTCTACCTAAAGATGTAAACGACGATAACAACGTTATCATAGAAATTCGTGGTGGAGCAGGTGGAGATGAAGCTGCACTTTTTGCTCACACGTTATACAGAATGTATTCAATGTATGCAGACCTAAATAGATGGCAAGTTGAAGTTTTAGACATAAACGAAACAGAACTTGGTGGTATTAAAGAAATATCATTTGCTATCAAAGGTAAGGGAGCATATAGCAAACTTAAATTTGAAAGTGGTGTTCATAGAGTACAACGTGTACCTGAAACAGAAGCAAGTGGAAGAATACATACATCAACAGTTACAGTAGCTGTACTTCCAGAAGTAGACGAAGTAGAAGTTGAAATAGTACCAAGTGATCTTAAGATAGACACATACAGAGCAAGTGGTGCAGGTGGACAACATGTAAACAAAACTGAATCTGCAGTAAGAATTACACACATTCCAACAGGAATTATAGTAGCAAGCCAATCTGAAAGATCTCAAATACAAAATAGAGAATCTTGTATGAAGATGCTTAGAGCAAAACTTTATGAAGCGATGCAAGAAAAACAAAATCAAGAGTTGGCTAATACTAGAAAACTACAAGTAGGTAGTGGTGCAAGAAGTGAAAAGATAAGAACATACAACTTCCCACAAGGAAGAGTAACTGACCATAGAATAAACTTTACTATGTATCAATTAGAAACATTTGTAAACGGAAATATGGATTCTATGATAGAAGCACTTCAAGCATTTGATAAGGCTGAAAGACTACAAGCAGGCGAATAATATAGAATAAAATAAAAGATAATAAAAAACAAAGAATGACGAGTATGCTCGTCATTCTTTGTTTCTGTTTATTTAAATCAGCTTCATTGATAGAATATGTAATTTCTTCTGATTTTATTTCAATGTTTTTGCGTTCGTTTACATTATAGAAATTTCTACAGGCAAGTAATATTATGTTGAAACCAAATAACACCTGCCATAAACCACATTCCTACAAATATAGTGCAAATAATAACGCATATCAGTATTGTTAAAAACTTCTTAAATTTATCCATAGCTTTAGCCTCCACATATTATTTTAATTCATCTATTTTAACAATTGAATTCCAATTAGAGTCAATTGTATTTATTAATTCTTCAGCAGATAAACCAATGTTATTTGTAGGTGTATTTGTTAAGTAAGTAATGTTTTTTACAGGAATACGACCACCTTCTTCTATAGCAGATTGTAATGCTTCGAATTTAGTACCATAGTGTATTTCAACTTTAAGATCTTCTACAATATTATTTTTTAGTATATATGTATAAACAACTTTTAAAGGATATTCTTTTCCATATCGTGTAATTACTATTTTATCTGATTCTTTAGTAATGGAATAAGCTACAGAGCCGCTAAGTGTTTTTTTACTCTCTATTTTTAGAATATCTGGATGTGGTTTTTCTACCACTTTTATTAGCCCTTTAGCCCATAATGCTCCAGCGAAGAATAGAAGTATGGCCAAAATAATTAGCACTAAAATAAAAATAAGTGTAGTTGATAATTTATTTGATTTTAGATTCATATATTTTTTCCTCCTCATGATTATATATTATATCAAATAAATAAATTTGTAAAGCCTATAAAATGGTAAAATTAGCCACATGATAACATTTTATAATGCTATTAAATAATAGCGAAAGGAGAAATTTCTGATTATGAAATTTATTCGCTCTGGTAACAAGTATAGCTACTTTTCGCTGCGATGGAGTAAACGAACAGTGTTTAATAGTTTTGTGGTAGAACGTGGTAAGACATATAGATTTTTCTATAAATCAAACAATACAGCGAATCGAACAGTAAACGTATTTTTATCTGCAAATTTTTGGAACGGCTAAAAAAAGCGGGGGGCACTTACGTGCCTCCGCTTTTTTATTATTTAATTTCATCTATTCGTTCATTTCCAGTATGTCCAGCTTCAATAGATTTGATTAACTCAGTAGAAGTCTTTCCTATTTCATCTGTATCTAAGTTTGGAGTATAAAGGACATTGCCTTTAACCGTTCTATTTTCTTCTGTTTTAGCATAGTAATGTGCATCCCATTTTGTTTCATAATGTGTTTCCCTTGTAGCAGATACTACAATATCATTTTCTAGATTAAAGGTTACAATTGATTTAACAATTCCAGCAGTGCAGTAATGTGTAAGCACTATTTTATCTGGATGTTGTGTAATAGAATATGCTACAGCCCCACTTTTATTCATATTTTTACCAATAGCAACTACTTCAGGGTATGGACTTTCAATAATTCTAGTCATATCCCAAAACCATATAGCTCCGGCTATACCTGCTATTAATACCACACAAACACAAATAATAAGTACTTTTTTAACTGTTTTATTCATATATATTTTTCCCTCCTATACAAGCAATTTGCTTGTTAACAATATAATACAATAAGTGTGTAGATATGTAAATATATTTTACAAAATTTTCCTAAAAACGGGCGTTATTTAAATAAATTTATAAAAATTTGGGGCTTTATGGTTGACATAAACATTTTCGTGTGTTAATATGAAGTTATGGTGATAAATTAAATCCAGGTAGATTTACTTATCGTCCAAGTGAAAATCATAACAAATATAAAAATAAAATTAGAAAGAAAAGGAGGTATTTGGTATGACAAAAATTAATAAACAATTTATGTATAGAGAACCAGTTATGTCTAATCTGTATGTCGCAGTTTGGGCTTCAATTGTCGTATCAAAATACCAAGATTGTAATATAGATAATAGGTTAAATACTAGAGGTGCGTCTCTAGCTATTTAGCTATGTGTTTGTAGAACTTTAAGGTGTGTTGATACGAAAAACTGGTATCGACACACCTTTTTTGCGTCCATTTTTGGACATTAATTTGAAACCCTAAATAAAAATAAAATATAAATAATTAATTTAAGGAGGCTTTTATTATGAAAAAGGTAATCGAGGTAAAGGGGCTTAGCAAGGTGTTCACGCTTAAGTCTAAAGGAAAGAAAGAGGTAAAAACTCTTACTGCGGTAGACAACGTAAACTTTGAGGTTAGACCGGGAGAAATCATTGGGTTCATTGGACCTAATGGAGCGGGAAAGAGTACTACTATTAAGATGATGACTGGTATTCTTTACCCTACAAGCGGAGAAGTAAGTGTATGTGGGTATAATCCTTGGGAACAGAGAAAGGAAATGACCTACCACATTGCAACAATGTTTGGACAAAAGTCATCATTAATTTCGCACTTGCCCATAATTGAAAGCTACAGACTTTTGGGTGCCATTTATGACATTCCTAAGGATGTACTTAATGAGAGAATTAAAGAAATCACGGAGTTCTTTGATATTTCTCATCTTATGGATAAGTCTGCGAGCAGCTTATCACTTGGACAGAGGATGATTTGCGAGGTAGCAGCTGTTACCTTGCACAGACCGGATGTAATATTTTTTGATGAACCGACCATTGGTCTTGACATCGTAGTTAAGAAGAAGGTTAGGGATATGATCCTTACTCTTAACAAGAAGTACAACACTACGATTTTTATAACGAGCCATGATATTTCGGATATCGAAAAGCTTTGCTCTAGAATTATTCTTATCAATCACGGAAAGGTTATGCTTGACAGTGAGCTTAAGGATATTGAGCATGTTTTCCTTACGAAGAAAAAGATTCTGGTAAGTTATGACGAAAAGGTTGATGTGGAAACTGTTAAGAACCTTTTTGTAGGATACAATGTAAACATCGGTTTAGAGGAAAAGATTACGGTAGAGTTTGATGAAAACGATATTAAGGTTGCAGATGTTATTGAAAAACTTCTTAAGGTGGGCAAGGTACAAGATCTTGCAATTACTAGCGCATCTTTGGAAAATGTTATCTATGACATTTACACCGGAAAGGTACAGGAGGAAGACTAATATGAAAAAATACATTGCTTTTGCTAAGGTTATTCTTAAGCAGCAGTTTAAGAAGTTAAGCGATGTTTTTGGAACATTGCTTTCGTTTACGATTCACATTAGCATTTTCTCGCTTCTTTGGGATTTTGTTCTTGAAGGAAAAACTATGGCGGGATACTCACAAGCTGACCTTGTATGGTATCTTATTTTGGCAGAAGCAATTATCTACTCTTACTCTAATCTTTGCAAGAAGATTGCAGCAAAGATTGAGATGGGAGATTTTGCTTATGACCTTACAAAACCATACAACTTCATGCTTAGGGTTATTTCAGAGGGTATAGCAGAACTTCCTATGACACTTATATTAATATGTCTTGGAATAATTCTTGGAATAGTTTATGTTGGATTTATTCCAGTTACAATTATGAGTATTTTGGGTACTTTCTTAATTGCTATGATGGCAACAGTACTTCTTTTAATGCTTCATATTATAGTTGGATTACTTTCAATATGGCTTGGAAGAGATATATCTTCTGTATGGCTTCTTGTGCAAAAAGCAATGCTTATATTTGCTTTTTCGCCGCTTGAGCTTTTCCCGAAAGTGATTAGAATTCCGCTTATGTTCCTTCCTACGACTCATATAATTTACACACCTGCAAGTTTACTTGTAAACTTCAGTTTGGGTAAGTTTATATTCTCGCTTGGATGTGAACTTTTAGCAGGAACAGTGCTAATGTTAATCTTAATTTTTATCTACAAGAAAGGAGTGAAGAAACAAAATGTTGAAGGCGTTTAAGGAATTTATTTCGATGCTTAAATATTTGTGGCTTTGTATCTGCTACAATATTAGAAGCAATATTTCTAACAAGAAGAGCTTTATTATCCAGACGGTAGCCATGTTCATTAACAACTTTGTTTTCCTTTTATTCTGGGAAATTCTTTTCTCTAACAAGGGAGGAAGCATAAACGGAGTGGGTATGGCAGATATTATGTACTTGTGGTCTATTCCGACCATTGGTTACGGCATTGTTTTCTTCTGCTTCGGAGGAGTAGAAACATTGTGCAAAGATATCGTTGACGGAAATATGGACATCTACCTTACAAAACCAAAGAACAGCTTAATTTCTGAACTTACTTCAAGATCTGTCTTGTCAGCAATGGGAGATTTGGTATTTGGAGCAGTTATAGGATTTATAGCGGTTCATGGAAACATCTTTAAGTTTATTTGGTTACTTATTCTTGCGCTTATATCTGCAGTTATTCTGTTAAGCGTAATAGTTATAGTAAGATTGTTTGCATTCTGGCTTGGAGATATTACAAATGCCTGCCATAAGTATACACATTCTTTGCTTATAACATTAACCATCTATCCTGAAGCGATGTTCCCTGGGGTTATGAAAATCATCATGTATACAGCAATACCTGCTATGTATGTAGCACATATTCCGGTATCTCTAATGGATACTTTTAATCCTTTAGCATTTGGAATATTTATAGCTTCTGCAATTGTATTTCCTATCCTTATGAGCGTTATATACAAAAGAGGACTTAAGAGATATGAAAGCGGAAACGGTGTTACAAGAAGGTAAATAAACTAAAACCAGGTCACAAGTTATTACTTGTGATTTGGTTTTTTTATGCTTAAATAAGCATAAAATGATGTTTTGGGTGTGTCGAAATTTGTCAATGAAAAGACAAAATATTAACGCTAAAATCGTTGACATACACACAATAGGCAATTAGAATATTTGTATGGGAGAATTAAAAAAGAAAGGAGGGAATAGGAAAAAAGTAAAATTGTTTTTTCAGGGGGTTATATAAAAAATACATAGATGTAAATAAAGAATAAAAGTAGATATATGAGGAGGAAAAACAAATGAGTGAAAATGAAATAGAAAAAATTGGAGAAAGTATATTTGAAAGCATAAAGCATGTAGATGAATACAGTAATGAATATTGGTTCGCAAGAGAACTAATGAAAATATTAGAGTATAACAAGTGGGAAAACTTTGAAAAGGTTATAAATAAAGCGATAGAATCTTGCAAAAATAGCGGAATATCAACATTTGATTGCTTTCCTGACGTCAGGAAGTCAATAATTACAGGTAAAGGAAAAGAGACTATAATAAAGGATTACAAACTAACTCGTTATGCTTGTTATCTAATAGCTCAAAATGGTGATCCAAGAAAAGAAGTAATAGCATTAGCACAAACATATTTTGCAGTGCAAACTAGAAAGCAAGAGTTAAGTGAAAAGGAGTATTTTGCTTTAACTGAAGATGAAAAAAGACTATACCAAAGAGATTTAACAAGAAAGGGTAATTATTCACTTAATCAGACAGCTAAAAATGCTGGCGTTAAAGATTTTGCAAAGTTCCATAATGCAGGATACAAAGGATTATATAATGGTGAAACAGCAGATGATATAGCTAAAAGAAAAGGTTTAAGATATAGAGAAGATATTCTAGATAATATGTGTAGTGAAGAACTTGGTGCCAATGTTTTTAGAATAACTCAAACAGACGCTTTATTAAAAAGACAAAAAGAAAAGAACGAAAAACAAGCGAATGATACACATTATAATGTAGGTAGAGTAATAAGAAAAGCAATTGCAGAAATAGGTGGAACAATGCCAGAAGATTTGCCTACGCCAGATAAGTCTATTAAAGAACTAGAAAAAGAGAAAAATGCACTTAAATTAATAGAAGAATAATTACGATTTTGGAGTTAAGTCCAAAATCGTGGGATGAGCTTATATCAAGGGATTGACCATTTTGTCGCGCCGGAAAAATGGTCG
>JAFXEC010000047.1 GCA_017521005.1 Clostridia bacterium
AAATCAGAACCGTTATTCGTAACAATTTAAACTAAAACAAAAACAGACAACATTTATATAATGTTGTCTGTTTATTTCTATTTAAATAATAAATTTGTTATATTATTCTGCTCTAACAGTAATTCCAAATCTGTTATTTAAAGATTTAACAATAGAATCTACTTTGCTGTTAATTTGTTCAGAGGTAAGCATTCCATCATCATTTGAAAGTCTAAGTCTTAATACTATAGATTTCTTTCCTTCAGGGATTTGGTTTCCTCTGTATTCTTCAATGAATTCTACTTCTTTAACTTTAGCTTTAATTGTAGAGTGGATGTCTGCCCAAGTAGTAGATTCGTCTACAAGTAAAGACAAGTCTTTTTCTACTAGAGGTAATACTGGTAAATGTTCAAATTCGTTTGTTCTAGAAGCAAATGGAACAAGTAATCCAAAGTCTAATTCAAATACAGCTACGTTAGTACGTTTTATCTTGCTATCCATCATTGTTTGAACTGATACTAAAGATAATGTACCAACTTTAGTTTCACCACGCATAATATCTAAATATGCGTTAACATCTGCCCATGTAGGTCTTTCTCCTTTAACGAAGTGTAATCCTTCCATGTGTGTATATTCTGCCATGTTTTCTATTATACCTTTAGCTTCATAGAATATAGCCTTGGCATCTTTACCAACTACAGAACCTGTTAAGTATTTCTTATGTACAGGTAATGTTTCTTCTTCTGAAGATGGGTGGTATTCACCTTTTTCAAACACTTGAGCCATTTCAAACATTTTGAAATTAGTCATATATCTAAGGTTTTTAGATATTGCTTCTAACATTCCAGGAACAAGCGAACTTCTTAAAATTGCACTTTCTGGAGACGGTGGAGTAGCTAGTTTAATAGATTTTGTTACATCTATTTTAGCTGCGTAGATATATTTATCTTCTATCCAAGGATATGTAAATATTTCATTCATTCCACATCTATATGCTAGATATTCTCTTAATCTTCTTTCAAGTAATGCTGTATTTTGATGAACTGCATGTTCAAAGTTTACTGGTAATGGTTTGGCTTCAAAAGATTCAAAGCTTAATAGTCTTGCTATATCTCCCATAACGTCATCTTTAAGTGAAACGTCACCAGTAGATCTCCATACAGGAACTGTTACATGGTATACACTGCCATCAAAGTCTATATCGTAACCTACAGCTGTTAAAACTTTAATAATAGTTTCACTTGGGATTACTTTACCAAGTCGTACATCTAAGAATTCTTGTTCTACATCAATTTTTTCTCTTTCAGTTTTAACTGGGTAAACATCATTGTATTTAACAACTTTAGATTCAGGAAATAATTCTTTAAATAACATAAGAGCCATATCACGACCTAAATCTACACGTTCAGTATCTATGTTCTTTTCATATCTAATAGATGAATCTGTTTTTTCGTCAAATCTTTTACCAGTTTTTCTAATTGTTTTTGCTGTGAAGTTTGCAACTTCTAAAAGTACACCAGTAGTTTCAGGAAGAATTGAATCTTTCTTGCCACCACGGATACCAGCAAGAGCTAGTGCAGATTCTGTATCACTAATTACTAAATCATCTTCTGTTAGGTCGATACAGTTATCGTCTAGAAGAAGTAATTGCTCTCCTTGTTTTGCATTTCTTACAACTATTTTTTCACCTTTAACATGTGTTCTATCAAAAGCATGAGTAGGTTGACCTACTGCAAGCATAACATAATTTGTTATATCTACGATTGCATTGATTGGTCTCATTCCACCATTTATTAATGCTGCTTTCATCCACATAGGAGATTCTTTTTCGTACACATTTTCTATTTCTACACCAACGTATCTTTGACACTTAGTAGGTTCTAATATTTCTACATTATATTTAGGTAATGTACTATCTATTTCTACTTTATCTAATTCTTTTAGTGGTACATCATATATACAAGCAAGTTCTCTTGCTATACCATAATGTCCCCAAAGGTCTGGCCTATTTGTTAAAGATTTGTTATCTATTTCAATAACTGTATCGTTCATTTCTATAACGTCTGCTATGTTTTGTCCTGGTTTGCAATCTACACCTTTAAGGTCAACTATTGCATGATCGTTTTCTGGTGGGAATAGTTTGTCAAGATAAACTTCTTCAGCGCCGCATATCATACCATAAGAGTATTCGCCACGCATTTTAGTTTCTTTAATTACAACTGGTTCGCCTTCACCGTGCCAAACAACTTCAGCACCTGGTTTAGAAACTACAACCATTTCTCCTTCGTATAAGTTTGAACCACCACATACGATTTGTACAGGCTCAGCTAAACCAATATCTACTATACAAATTCTTAATGCATCTGCATTAGGATGAGCTTTTATTTCTAAGATTTTACCTACAACAATATCATGAAACTTTTCTGCTGTATTTTCTACAGATTCAACTTCAACTGTTCTTAAAGTTAAATCATAGGCGATTTGCTTTGGAGTTATTGCTTCTGGTAAATCTATATATTTTTTAATCCAATTTAAAGATAATTTCATTGTAATCTCCTTTCTACTTGAACTGATTTAAGAATCTTAAATCTCCGCTGTGGAATAGTCTTACATCGTCTACGCCATAACGCATCATAACTAATCTATCTAGTCCAATGTTGATATAGAAACCAGTCCATTCATTTGGGTCTAAGTTTGCGGATTTAAGTACGTTTGGATGTATAACACCACCTGGCATAACTTCTATCCAGCCATTGTGGTTACAAACCTTACAACCTTTACCACCACAAACTAGACATTCCATATCTATTTCGTATCCTGGTTCTGTGAATGGGAAGAAACCTTCACGCATTCTAACATTAATTTTTCTACCGAATACTTTTTCAAGTATTGTTTGTATCATAACCATACCAGATGAGAAAGATATATTCTTATCTACTATTAACGCTTCATATTGGAAGAAAGCTCTTTCGTGTCTAGCATCAGTTGTTTCATTTCTATATACTCTACCTGGATATACAAATCTAGCTGGAGCACCATGTTTTAATAAATATCTTACAGAACCACCAGTTAAGTGTGGTCTTAAACATAATCTTTCAGTACCAGCTTTGTCTTCAGTTCCTTCAATCCAATATGTATCCATAGATTGACGAGCTGGATGGTCTGCAGCAAAGTTTAAGTTATCAAACGCATATTTTTCGCTTGAAATATCATCTTCGCTGTATACTTCAAATCCTAGTGACGTAAACGCATCGTTTAAGTCATAGCACATTTGAGTAATAGGGTGTAGAGCACCACCGCTTACCTTAGTTCCAGGTAATGTTAAATCTAGTGGTTCGTCTAATACACTTTTAGAAGCGATTAATGCTGCTTCTTTTTCATTAAGTTTAGTTTCAAATGTAGTTTTTATCTCACTAATTTTCATACCAACTTGTTTACGTGCCTCAGCATCTAAACTACCCATAGATTTAGATACTTCAGAAAGTGGACTTTTCTTACCAGTTAATTCTCTACGAACATCTTGAAGTTCTTCTACTGTTTTTGTAGCTTCGATTTGTTCTAAACCAGCTTTAAGAATATTATCCATGTTTTGTAATATTTCCATTAAAATTTCCTCCTTGTTTTATACATAATAAAAAAGTCATCTCATCCTAGATTAGGACGAAATGACTTTGCTTCCGTGGTACCACCTAAATTCGTTGATTATTCAACGCACTTAACAAGCTATAACGGGCCTTAACCGACTCAATCTACTGTTAGTTCAAAAGAGCACCTCGAAAGTGAAATTTCGGTTTAAGTATATTAGCAGGCTTACAGCCGGTGACCCGCATTCTCTAGAATATATTCTCTTAAACTTACTTTGCTTTGTCTTAGGTTTTATATATTCAAAACTAGTTATTATTATATCACAAAAGAAAATAAATGCAAGTAGTATAAATAAAATACAGGCCTAGATATTTCTAGACCTGCATTCTGTTAGATAACATGAACAATATAACAACTGTTAAGGGTATAGATTTTATATCCTTTGTTGTTTATTTGCTCGACGCTTCTAACCCGTGAAGTGAGTACGGTAGTACGAGAGTATTTATTACCGTCGGGTAGCTGTTCATAGCATAAAAACCGTTCGCCTACTTTAGGCGGTTTAGTAGCAATTACAAGCCCGACTTTAACATTATCAAACCAAACGGAGTTAAAATAGCCATCCACTCCTTTTAATGTATAATTGGTTTGACATTCTCCAACGTCTTTAGATACCACTTCGTAAAAGTCTCCTTCTTTAAGGAGTGTAGGAGAACTGCAATGCTCATATGTAGCAGTACTTCCGTTGTATTTTACTAATCTAGTAGCCATTTTAACCTCCTTTTAGCCAATTAGCACGATACAACCACATAGTTAGTGGTTAGTTTAATTTAATAACGCAAATATTATATCACAGATTATACAAAAAAGCTATTAAAATATGATGGCTTGTATAAATGATATAAATTAAACCAAAATATTTTTGGTGAGAAAAAATGCAAATAACACATAATATCCAAAAGATAGGAAGTAAAGAAACCATATACATCTATGTGACTATAGAAGATGTATATGAATTTGGAGATGAAAATTTTAGTGATGGTAAATATACTAATTTCTTGAGTAGGCTTAGAAAATATGTAAAGAAAAACTTTAATGAGCTAGGAAAAGCGTCTGTAGTTCTAGTAATAAATGGAGTTGTTATAGGTACGGTTGCAATGTCGGCTATTCTGCCTAAAACAGAGGAAAACATAGGTAATAATACTAATGCTGGAAAAGTATCGATATATAAAGAAGAGAGTAAAGTAGAAGATAAAGAAGAGATGGCTAGTCAAAAAGAAGAAAAAACAGCAGCTGAAGAGGAGGGCAAAAAGGAAGCAACTGCCAATACTTATTCTAGTAATACTAAAAAAACAAACAATACAAAAACTACCACTTCATCTGTAAAAAAAACAACTACAAATACTAATAAAAAAACAAACGCAACTGCGACAAATAAAACTAATACAAATACTACTAATAAAGATACGAACAAAAATTCTAGTACAAGTACCACTTCTACTAAAGAACAAAAAGTTGAAACAATAAAAAGCGGAATATATATAAACTTAAATAATAACGGCGTTGTATCTAAAATAGACATAGAGGAATATATAATAGGAGTGGTAGCAGCAGAAATGCCAGCATCATTTCATACAGAAGCATTAAAAGCACAAGCAATACTTGCTAGAACATATGCAATAAAGAAAGCTAAAGCAGGGGTGACGTTATTAAACTCTACTTATCATCAAGTATATAATACAGTAGATCAAATGAAGAAAAAGTGGGGCACATCTTTTAATGCATATTATAACAAGGTAAAAAACGCAGTAGAAAGTACAAAAGGTAAAGTACTAACATATAACGGTGGATACATAGAGGCTGTGTATTATGCAATAAGTAATGGCAGTTCAGAACTTCCTAAGTATGTATGGAATAGTAGTTATCCATATTTACAAGCAGTAAGCAGTAACTGGGACAAAGATTTATCTGTTGGTAAATATACGGTTAAATTAACATATGAAAAAGTTTCAAAAAAGCTAGGAATAGATGTAAACAAAGAAACTGAATTTAATGTTTTATCAAAAACAGAAGGAAACAGAATTGCTGAAATAAAAGTTGGTGAAACGACATTTGAAGGAAATAAATTTAGAAGCAAGTTAGGACTAAGGTCTACAGATTTTGAAATAACTAAAACAGATGTTGGACTTACAATTACTACACATGGTTATGGGCACGGAATAGGAATGAGCCAATATGGAGCAAATGGTGCCGCTAAAGCGGGTTATACATATAAGCAAATATTAAATCACTATTATCCAGGAACAATGCTAGGAAACATATAACATAGATAATGAATAAAAATACATTTAGCACATAGTATGTATTAGGTGATTATATGAATTATGAATTAGCGAATAAGTTAGATTTTGAAAAGGAATTTAAGGTAAACAAAGAATATCCACAAATAACTGTTACTAATTTGCCGTTTGAAGTTATTAGTAAAATAAAAAGACTTTATGCAGACAGAAGAAGTGAAATGACAAGTGTAATGCAGTACATTTACCAACATTTTATATTAAGCTCTGCGGAAGGATTAGAAAACATATCTCATGCAATGGAAGAAATAGCGGTAAAAGAGATGGAACATTATGAAATACTAGCTAAAATAATGGTTAATTGTGGAGTAGATCCTAGAAGCTGTGTGTATATAGATAACAATATAGATATTTGCGATTATTGGAAAGCAAACTATGTAAATTATACTAGAGATTTTATAGATATATTTGAAAAAGATATTATCCTTGAACAAGCAGGAATTAATTCATATGTTGAATTAATAGAAATGACAGATAATGAAAATTTGAAAGAAATTGTAGAGAGGATAATTGAAGATGAAAAGTCTCATATTGCATATTTTAGGGCGGTGCTAGAACTAGTTAAAAAATAATGAAATCTTATATTGAAAAATCTCCAAATCTTTGATATAATAACTCCGTCGTAGTATGGAGGGAGTATTAAATGGAGAATGATAAGAAGTTCACTTCTGAAATGTTTGGATATGCTAAGAAAGAAGTAGAGGAATATATAAAAGAACTAAAGTCAGATTACGAAGGAAGATTACAAGTTGAGAAGGCAGAAGTAAATAGACTATCTAATGAAATAACTATCATAAGAAAGAAACTTGAAAGATATGATAGTGAATATCTACAAAAACAAGAAAAAGTTGCTAATGCATTAATTACTGCTGAAGATCAATCTAAAGCGATTGTTGAAAGCGCAAGACAAGAAGCAATTAGTGAGAAGAATAGAATTGAAGCTTTGATTGAAGCTGAAAAAGAAAAATTATTAGATATTAAAAAAGAAGTAATCGGATTAAAAGAAAGAACAATAAGTGTTCTAGAAAAATACAATACAGCAATGTCAGATCTTTTAGAATAATTTAATCATAAAATTAAACTAACCGTAATAACATAGAGTAAGGTGATGGTCTATGAAAAATACGGTTAGTTTTTTTAATGCCGTTTTAGATAAGGGAAAAGAAGTAAAAGAAAAGTTTTTTGGAATATTGAAAAGAGGAACAGGCTTAACATTTGGAGCAAGCATATTTATAGTTTTAGGAATTACGCTTTTAAGAACGCCAAAAATGTTTAATGGACTTTTTGCTTTTGCTACAAATGTAAGAGAAAAAAATAAGGCAAATATAGATATAACGGCGCTTCTTAAGGCTTACCCTGTGCTTAATGTGGACAATTATATTGTAGCAAAAGCGGAAGTAGAGCAGGTTGTGGAAAAAGAGAAAAAACCTAAAAAAGATGTTATACAATCGCCAGACACTAGTCTTTTTGACGCTTCTGTAGTAGATGTTAATACGGATAATGTTGTGTTAAAAGAAACGGAAATGATTAAGAAAAGCACCAAGACATATACAAGAATAGATTTAGATGGGGTTACTATATTAGATTATTCTTCTAAAAAAATAGACTATGAAGAATTGATGAACATGAAAGTAGAGTTAAAGAAAGCTGAAGATAAAATTTTAATGTACTCTACACATACATCTGAAAGTTATACAAATAGCGATTTATATAAATTCAAATATTCAAGTACATTTAGAAGTAAAGATGCTAAATATAATATGCTATCGGTTATGCATATATTAAATGAAACATTAAAAGAAAAGGGAATAACTACAGTTATGGATAAAACATCTCACGACTACACCTCATATAACAGCGCATACAAAAATTCTATGAATACGCTAAATAAAAATCTAAAAGAGCACTCGCATTTTGGCCTTGTTATAGATGTACATAGAGATGCCTCTTCAGACTTAACATTTGGTCCAAAACTTAAAATTAATGGAAAAGATACAGCAAAACTTATGATAGTAATAGGAGTGGGATATCAAAGTTTAGAAAATAAATACTGGAAAGAAAATTTAGCTGTCGCACTTAAGATAGCAAAGGTAGGAGAAGCAATGTACCCAGGACTATTTAGGCATATTTTAGTTAGAGACTCTAGATATAACCAGCATATAGAAGATGGAAGTATATTAATAGAAGTTGGGGCAACAGGTAATACACTAGAAGAAGCGTATTATGGAGTTAGATGTTTAGGTAATATTATAGGTAAAATATACGAATAATGTAGTAAATTGGCCTAATTTGTTTTTTTACCTCCATTTACTTGCAATTGGACTTAATAAATTATATAATATGGTTAGGCAAAATGTAATTTGACAGAAATTGTATAAACAATGTCAAAATTAATATAGATAAAAATTATATAGATTAGATATTGTACTTTGAAAATTTAATATGGAGGTAACAAAATGACAGGTATAATCATAGCAATTGTCGCTACACTTGTTGTTGCTGTACCTACATCTGTTTTAGTAACAAGTTCGCAAAAGAAAAAACATGATGCTCGTGACTTAGAAAGTGCGGAAAACAGATCAAAGAAAATGATCGAAGATGCTAAACAAGAAGCTGAAAGAATTAAAAAAGACGCAATGATTGAGGCTAAAGATGAGGTAATCAAGCAAAAAGAAGAAGCAGACAGAGAGATTAAACAAAAGAAAGCCGAAATAGAAAAAGCAGAACAAAGAGTAAATCAAAGACAAGACCTAGTAGATAAAAGATTTGATTTAATCGAGGAAAAAGAAATAAGCTTTTCTATGAAGCAACAAGCATTAGAGAAGAAAGAAAAAGAACTAGAAAATTCATTCAAAAAAGAAGAAGAAGAACTAGTTAGAATTTCTAGACTTTCAGTTGAAGATGCTAAACGTGAGTTAATGGCTAGACTGGAAGATGACATGAAAACAGAAATGGCAAACTACATAGTAGACGCTCAAGCTAAAGCTAAATTTGAAGTAGATAAAAAAGCTAAACAAATGTTAGTTGGAGCAATTCAAAGATGCGCTGCTGACCATACTTCTGAAGCAACTATATCAGTTGTAAATCTACCAAGCGATGATATGAAAGGTAGAATTATAGGAAGAGAAGGTAGAAACATTAAATCTATTGAAACATTAACAGGAATAGATATCATAATAGATGATACTCCAGATGTTATAGTATTATCTAGCTTTGATCCAATCCGTAGAGAAGTAGCTCGTTTAGCAATTGAAAGATTAATTGCAGACGGAAGAATACATCCAGGAAAGATTGAAGAAACAATAGAAAAAGCTAAAGTAGAAGTAGCTAATACAGTTAAGGAAGAAGGAGAAAGAGCTCTTTATGAAACAGGAGTTATTAATCTTCATCCAGACCTAATTCAATTATTAGGTAAGCTAAGATATAGAACAAGTTATGGACAAAACGTTCTTAACCATTCTATTGAAGTAGCACATATAGCTGGACTTCTAGCATCAGAATTAGGACTAGATGTAGCTTTAGCAAAACGTGCAGGACTTCTTCATGATATTGGTAAATCAGTAGACCATGAAGCAGAAGGAACACATGTAGAACTAGGTGTAGAAATACTTAAGAGATATAAAGAATCTGACGCAGTTATTAATGCGGTTCATGCTCACCATGGTGATACAGAACCAACAACAATGGAAGCTGTATTAATTCAAGCAGCAGATGCAGTATCAGCATCAAGACCTGGTGCAAGACGCGAAACTGTAGATACATACATCAAGAGATTACAAAAACTTGAAGAAATTTGTGATGGATATAAAGGTGTAGATAAATCTTATGCTATCCAAGCTGGTAGAGAAGTAAGAATTATTGTTAAACCTGAACAAGTAGATGATTCAGCTGCAACAATAATGGCAAGAAATATTGCTAAACAAATTGAAGCAGAAATGAATTATCCTGGACAAATTAAAGTAAATGTAATACGTGAAACAAGAGCAGTAGAACTTGCAAAATAAAATTAATAAATAATGAAACGCCATCAACGAAAGTTGAAGGCGTTTTTTAGTTGTAAATTTACATAAAAAGTGGTATAATGTGAATGTTAGTATAAATTTCTTATCCAAGTAATTACGAAGGAGGTTTAGGCATGTTTAGGAAGAAGGCATTTATATATAACTGGTGGGTTGGTACTAAGTCTGAACGGAATTGTTTTGTAGATATTTTTTCGAAAGAATGTATTACAAACGGTTGTATTGTTGTAGGGCAAGTACATTCACCTTTTTATGATATGGAAACAAGTAGAAATCCTGTTGTAAAAGTTACCAAAAGAGGAATAATAACAGCAAGCGGACGATTCTATCCATATTCTACAGCGCACCCGTTATATTTAATGTATCTTAACGAAATCCATAGCAACGAAAGAGGATGCGTAGCATTTAACTGGTGTGAAAGTAGGACGGTGGAAAAACAAATCACGGCAGATATTTTATTTCCAAACGGAGAATACAAGGAAAATATTACCTTTGACTTCGAATCTCTTATTGAACAACATCCAAATTTCTTAGGATTTTCCAATACGCTTCAAAGTAGAGTGGTTTTTAATACCTTTGATACAAGACCATTTAGGCCTGAGTATAAAGGTTGGATTTCTCCAAATGAAGTACGTGAATCTGCAGAGAAACTTGCAGATTACCAAAAGGAAATCGTAAAAAGAACAACGAATCTTTTCAAGATGATTAAATGAACAAAAAAGCACAACTTAAATATTTGTTTAAGTTGTGCTTTTTGTCGCTTTTGTATATTAATATATATAAGTGAATAGATATTAAAAGACACATTATTGTAATTTATAGATGTTTTATAATATAATGAAGAAGTAATAAAACAACAAAAGAAAAGGTGAAATAATGATGGATATAAATTCATATTTTGATAACTCATATCGTGGAAGTAAAAATCCGGATTTAGGAAAAATAAAAGAATTCTTAAAACTATATGATAGTCCAGAAGAAAAACTTAAATGTATACATATTGCAGGAACTAATGGTAAAGGTAGTTGTACAGAGATGATAAGTAATATCCTTGAAAAGCAAGGGTACACAGTTGGTAAGTTTATAACTCCGCATTTAATAAATTATAATGAAAGAATTAGTGTAAATAGTATACATATAACAGATGAAGAATTAGAGCAAATGATACTAGAATTGCAGCCCAAAATGGATGAATTTGCTATAAATACAGGTGTGAAGCTATCGTATTTTGAAATAATAACAATAATTGCGTTTATATATTATACAAGGAAAAATGTAGATTTTGCAGTTTTAGAAACGGGCTTGGGCGGAATAGATGATGCAACTAATATAATAACAAATACCCTTGTATCAATAATATCTTCAGTAGATTATGATCATATAAAATTATTAGGCGGAACACTTACAGAAATAGCAACAAAGAAAGCAGGAATAATTAAACCTAATTCTCATACTGTAGTATATAAAATGAAAGATGAAGTAATGTATGTAATAAACGATAAGTGTAAAAAAGAAAACAACACATTACATATATTAGATTCTAATAACATAAAAGGATATATATATAATGAAGATTATCAGTATTTTGATTATACAACATTACCAAATGTAGCAGTAAATCTAAAAGGCAAGAAGCAAGTAGAAAATGCAAGTATGTGTATTGAAGCAATGAATATACTTAATAGTTTGGGATATAAGGTATCAAATGAAGCTATATATGAAGGCTTAAGAACAGTTGTACATAAAGCCAGAATGGAAAAAATATCTGAGTTCCCAGATATATATTATGACGGGGCACACAACGCTCCTGCAATGAGAATATTCTTGGACATGATGGAAATGTATTATAAAGAAGAAAAGAGAATATATATTGTATCAATATTAAAAAGAAAAGATTATGCGAAGATGTTAAAGATACTTTTAGAAGATAAAGATGCAACAATAATATTAACATCTGGAGTTGAAGATAAGAAATATGCAACATCACAAATGTTATATGAAGAAGCGCTAAAGAATAATAGAGGACCAAATGTATTAATGAAATCTTTAGATGAGGCATTAGAATATGCATTTTCTAAAAAATTAGATTCAACTTCGTTTGTAATAGGAAGCTTTTATGTATATGGTAAGGTTATAAATAAGATTAAAGAATTAAAAGAAAAAATGTCGTAAAATGTAAATGAATACTTTGCTAGAGTGGCAGGGTGTTCATTTGTTTTTTTAATAAACTAATTAGCATATGTTTACAGCAAAAATATAAATCGTTAAAATATAAGTATAGTTATTCTTAGCAAACACATAATAGTTTTGGTGATGTTTATGAGAATAAGATTATTAAAGAAAAATGAAATAAAAGAAGTAGCAAAACTTTTAATTGCAGCATATGAAACTGAAACAAAAGACAGGAGATGGAATGAAAAGTATGCAGAAAAGTATGTTTGGCTGTTATATAAGATGTGTAACAAATTGTGTTTTGTTGCCGTTGAGGGAGGTAAAATAGTAGGAGTTACATTAAATGTAATAATGCCGGAATTTAATAAAGAAATAATAGAATCTAGGGTACTTGTAGTTCACCCAGAATATAGAAGAAAGAAAATAGGCACAAAATTAATTACAAGAGTATGTACAAAAGCTTTAAATGACTATGGTGTAGAAGAAATGGAAAGCAGTATTTACACATTGACTAATTTTCCTATTACTTGGTATGAATGTTTGGGTTTTAGAACAAAGAAATATTATGAAACTACAAGAGCAAATATAGCAAACATATTAGACAAAGTTTAATGTTTGCTATATCAGTCAATGTCTGTATCATTTTTATTATTATGGTGTATTAAGGAGCCACGAGTAATAAGATGAGAATTACCAAACTTGTTAAGTATATCATCTACGGTTTTATCCAGTTTTTGTTCCTTTTCGTTAAAAGTTTCAAATAGATTTAATTGAGTTGTTTCATCTGGCTCTAAATTACTAAGACTTATCCCTATAAGTCTTAGTGGTTCGCCTTTATACATTTTGTTAAATATATTTTTACAGTCCTTAAAGATTTCATTAGTTCCATTAGTAGCAAAGTCTATAGTTTGAGCCATGGAATATACTTTGAAATTACTTGTTTTTAATGTAACTGTTATAGTATTTGCTTTCATAGACTCTTTTCTAAGTCTATTACATGTATCTTGAACAACGTCTAGAATAAAAGAATGAATGTCTTCTATATTAGTTAAATCTGTTACAGATGTTTTGCTGTGACCAACAGATTTAGGAGTTTCTTTTTTACTATGTCTTTCATCTATATCTTTTCCCCAAGCGTAATTATATAAATCTTCGCCTTGAGATTTTAGATGTACTCTTAATATATTGATGTCTGTATGAGCAAGTTTGTATACAGTATCAATTCCTAAAGTTTTAAGTTTAGCTGCTGTCTTACCACCTAACAAAAACATATTTTCTATAGGTAGTGGCCAAAATTTTTCTTTAATTTCTGAAACATATAATGTATGTATTTTATTTGGTTTTTCAAAATCACTTGCTACTTTTGCAAGATATTTAGTATCAGATATACCAATGTTTACTGTAAAGCCGAGTTCGTTAAAAATTCTATCTTTAATGTTATTTGCAACTTCCATAACACTACCTAAAAGTGGAATATATGTTATAAAACATTCATCTATAGAATAGGGTTCAATTTCATCAGAGAAATCCTCTAAAAGTTTTCTTAATTTAAGACTTTCCTTCTCGTAATAACTATGATTAGGCGGAACACATACTAAATCTGGACATTTTTTTACAGCAGAAAAAATAGGTTCACCCGTTTTTACCCCCATATCTTTAGCTGGTTTAGATTTAGCAAGGATAATTCCGGTTCTGTTTTTAGGATCACCTGCAACTGCTGAAGGTATGGTCCTTAAATCGGTAGTTTCCCCTTCTTTTAATCTTTTAACGGCTTCCCATGAAAGAAAAGCATTGTTAACATCGATGTGAAAATATATTTTAGACATTTTGTTCACCAAGGATATTATACAAACATTCGTTCTTAAAGTCAAGAGGAATTTTCTGGAGGTGTATTATGAAAGTGTATGTGATAGAACCGTTAAATAATATTGAGCTTTGTGAATATTTAAGAGAGAAAAAAGTATATGTAAAAAATCTAACCTTAGCGGATGTAGTTATAGTAGACAAAGCTTTAAATGTAAGAAAATCACTAGATATTATAGACTTGGCATTAATGCATGGAAAAGAAATACTTTGTATCAAGAATGGGTTTGCTAAAGAATACTATGTAAGCAATTATCTTATTAATGATGGAGCTAAATATATTTGATTAAACAAATTTGTATACGCCTCTTGAATAAAAATACAATATATTATACAATAAAAATATAAAGAGGGGTAAACAAATGATAAGAAACGCTGAAAGCCTTGTGGCTGTACACACACACACACACGGATACATTTGCTAATGAACAAACATTAGTAGCGTTTTTTGTACCTCAAATTAAAATAGAAACTAGCGAAGTAACACATACTTAAAAGGTACGTGCTGCTTTGCTTTTTGCATGCAAAAAGGAGGAATGGAATATGCAAAATAAAAAGGGTATATCCTTAATAGTTTTAGTCATTACAATAATAGTAATGATAATATTAGCAGCAACTGTTGTAATAACACTAAGTAATACTGGCGTAATAGATAGAGCTGGTCAAGCAGTAGATTTAACAAATGAAGCTGCAGTACAAGACTTAGCTGCATTAACATGGGCAGATGCCTATATGGATAATAAAAGAGGAACTGAACTAGTAAACGAAGTAACAACAAAATTAAGTGAACAAGGAATAACTGCAGACAAATGGAACATCACAATATCTGAAACAGGAATAGTAGTTACAAATAAAAACAGTTCATCAGTAACAGGACTAGGCTCATTAATAACAGCAGCTAACTATGGAGACAAAGTAGATTATACTGTAACAGTAGATGGAACAACATATAGTGATTGGCAAATATATTACCATAATAGCGAATATGTATATTTAATATCTGCAAGTAGTATAGGAAATACTACATTATATAAAGGAACAACAGTAGCAAGCTTAACAAGTGATGAATTAGCGTTATACGAAAAATTTAGAGTAGGTAATGCGGATAAGTATACATTAGCAGATACAGTAAATGAACGCACATCATATAACTCACAATCAGTAGCACAATTAATAAAAAACTATGCTAATTTTGCAAATACAACAACATATGGAACAAACGTAGTAGGAGCGATAGGAGGACCTACAATAGAATTACTAGCAGCAGGATGGAATGCAACAGGAAAAACACCAACATTTACAATTACAACAAGCAAATATGGATATCAAATAAACGGAGCAAACAATGTAAGTGATTTAACAAGTGATGGACTATATGTACCATCAGATTACTATTACTGGTTGGCGTCTCCGTCGGCTTACGACAATATCTATGTTTTGTATGCGGGCTATGACTTTGTGGGCGAAAACAACTGCAGCAATCGTTATGACGTTCGTCCCGTAGTTTGTCTAAAATCTAGTATCCCTGCAACAGTAGGAACAGGAGATTACGATTTTAGTTTAGTTAAATAATAAGTGAAATATATAAAAATATCAGGTAGAAGGGTTATCTTGCCTGATATTTTTTATTATATATTTTTTTATTATCTCGTATTTATTATAATATTATGCAAATTAATCCGCCACAACCTTCGTTAATTAATCTTTCTAATGTTTCTTGTAATTTCATTCTAGCTTCATCTGGCATTTTGTATAGTTTATTGTGAAGTCCTTCGTTAACTAATTCGTGCAGAGATTTGCCAAATATATTAGATTTCCATATAGATTTTGGATCATTTTCAAATTCTGCTAAAAGATATTTTACTAAATCTTCAGATTGTTTTTCGCTTCCTACAATAGGTGAAACTTCGGTTTCAATATCTGCTTTTATCATATGAATAGATGGAGCAGAGGCTTTTAATTTAACGCCGTATTTAGTTCCTTGCTTAACTATTTCTGGCTCTTCTAAAGTTAATTCATCTATATCTGGAGTAACTATACCATAACCCTTTATATTAACTTCTTCTAAAGCATCTTTTATTTTAGAATAATCTTTTTTTACTTTAGAGTAGTCATCTATAAGAGTAAATATATCACATTCTGAATGTATTTCATTTCCGGTTTTTTCACTTAATACCTTAAAGAACCACTCGTCGTTAATATCCATTTTAATTGTTATACATCCATCGGACATATTAGCTTCATCAATAGATATGTTTTTAAATACATCCGCATATTTAATAAACTCTTCTGTTAGTTTAGATATTTCTCTGATGGAAGTGTCTTTTAAGAAATTGTCTTTTACTAAAGATATTATTTTCTCTTTTAATGGATATGTGTTATCTAACATATTAAACCAATTAGGCAGTTTGAAACTTATTTCACTTACAGGGAATTCTTCTAATACCCTAGAGAACATCTCTTTAATGTCTTTTTCTGTTAAGTCTAATGCATTACTTGCTACTACGGGAACATCATATTTTTCTTCTAACTCTTGTCTTAAAGATTCAGTTTCATTTGAAGTTGGTTCTTTAGAGTTAAGCATAACAATAAATGGTTTACCACATTCTTTTAGTTCACGAACAACACGTTCTTCAGCAGCTATATAGTTTTCTCTTGGAATATCTGTAATACTACCATCTGTAGTTACAACAAGACCAATAGTAGAATGATCGCAGATTACTTTGTGCGTTCCTGTTTCAGCAGCTTTGGCAAAAGGAAGTTCTTCATCAGACCAAGGAGTTCTTACCATTCTTGGCATATTTCCTTCAAGATGCCCCATAGCATCGTTTACTAAATATCCAACACAGTCTACTAGTCTTGCTTTCATTTTTACATTTCCATTTATAGTAATGTCTACAGATTCATTTGGAACAAATTTAGGTTCTGTAGTCATAATTGTTTTACCGGCAGCACTCTGTGGTAGTTCGTCTATCGCTCGTTCTTGCTTATGTGGATTATCTATACTTGGTATAACAAGTCTTTCCATAAAGTTCTTGATAAATGTAGATTTACCGGTTCTGACAGGGCCTACAACCCCAATATATATATCTCCGCCTGTTCTAGCAGATATATCCTTGTAAATATCTATGCTTTTCATAATTTACCTCCATATTTCTTAATACAAATATACGAGCTAGACTAAAAAATATTACAAAATCTGTGTGAAAAAATCTAAACTAGATTTTTCACTATACTTTTTTAATAAAATGTAGTAGAATATATTCATGAAAAATTATTCTTAATGTGGAGGTAGTATGAATAAGATATGGAAGATAAAAGATATAGATAATGCAAAGGTAAAAGAATATACAGAAAAGTTTAAGATTTCTGAAGTGGCAGCAAAGATGTTACTTGCGAAAGACTTAACAGAAGATAAAATAGACGAATATTTAAATCCAAGTATAGATAAACTTCATGATCCATACCTTCTAAATGATATGGACGTTCTTGTAGATAGAATAATACTTGCTAAGACTAGAAACGAAAAAGTAGCCATATATGGAGATTATGATGTTGACGGAATAACAAGCATAACATTAATATATACATTCCTAAGAGATTTGGGATTAGACATGGTATATTATTTACCAGATAGAATAGAAGAAGGTTACGGGCTAAACACAGAAGCATTAAAGAAATTAAAAGATGAAGGTGTTTCTTTAGTAATAACAGTGGACTGTGGCATTTCTGCGGTAAGTGAAGTAGAATACGCTAAAAGTATAGGGTTGGATGTATGTATAACAGATCACCACGAGTGTTCAGATACATTACCAAATGCAATTAGTATAGTAAATCCAAAAAGACCAGATTCAACATACCCATTTAATTCTTTGGCTGGAGTAGGAGTAACATTTAAGGTGCTTTCTGCAATAGTTAAGAGATTAGGCCTAGACGAAAACGAATATCTAAAATATTTAGATATAGCGGCAGTAGGAACAATAGCAGATATAGTTCCACTGGTTGGAGAAAATAGAATAATAACTGCTAATGGATTAGAGCTATTAGCTAAAACTAAAAACGAAGGTCTAAAAGCACTAATGAAGGTTGCTAGAATAGAAAAAGTAGATTCGGATAATGTATCTTTTGGAATAGCACCAAGAATAAATGCAAGCGGAAGAATGGCAGATGCAACAGTTGCAGTAAAAATGCTTCTTGCAGAAAACGAAATGGAAGCATATAAATATGCTAAAGTATTAGATTCACAAAACACAAAAAGACAAGAGGTAGAAAAAGGAATATATAACGAAGCAATAGCTCAAATAGAAAAAGAAGGATTAGATAAGAAAAAAACAATGGTTATTGCAGGAGAAAAGTGGCATCAAGGAGTAATTGGTATAGTTGCTTCTAAACTTACAGAAAAATATCTAAAGCCAGTAATTCTTTTAGCTTATGATGGTGAAACAGCAAAGGGTAGTGGAAGAATACCAGCTGGTATTTCGTTATATGATGCTTTATCTAATTGCTCAGATTTATTAACAACTTTTGGTGGACACGAACTTGCAGCAGGCCTTACACTTGAAACTAAAAACATAGGAGCTTTCATAGAAAAGTTTGAACAAGTAATAACATCTATGAGAGAAGAAGACTTTGTAAGAATTATAGATATAGATACAGAAATAACAAAAAAAGATGTTACATTAAATATATTAGACGATATAAATCTTTTAGCTCCGTTTGGGCAAAAGAACAAGAAACCTGTATTTATGTATAAAAATCTAAAAGTAACAAGTGTATCTACATTAAAAGAAGATAAACACTTAAAGTTTAGATTAAGTGATGGAGATTTCTATGTGGATGCTGTGTTCTTTGGAGCGGGAAATAGAAGAGATGAGGTAACACTTGGGGATAAAATAGATGTAGCCGTAAATATCTCTTTAAATGAATTCCAAGGAAGAAAGTCTATACAATTCTTAATGTCAGACTTCAAAAAAAGCATGATGTAGGTGGAATATGTTAATAAAAGAAACAGAAAATATTGAAGTGTATTTATATGAAATCGAAATAGAAAATACGGGACATATTACAAATACATATGTATTAAAAGATAAGAAAACAAATAAAATTGCAGTTATAGATCCAGCGTTTGACGGAAATAAAATAAAAGATAAGATAAAAGGTGTTGGCGAATTAGAATGTGTGATTATTACACATTCTCACGCAGATCACATAGCGGGTCTTGCGGATTTGATAAAAGGAACAAATGTAAAAGTATATATTCATTCTTTAGATAAAGAGGGACTTTGGAATACAATATTTAACGAAGAACAAGTAGTTGGTACAAAAGTAAAAGGAATAGATGATGATAGAGTATGTACAGTAGAAGATGAAGTTGAAATAAAAGTAGGAGACACTTCGCTTTTAGTAATGCATACGCCAGGTCATACTCAAGGGTCTATGGTTTTATTTAACGAAAAAGAAAATATATTATTTGCGGGAGATACAATATTTAAGAATTCATATGGAAGAACTGATTTAATTACAAGTAATAATGAATTAATGGGAATAAGTCTAGATAGGATTTTTAACAAGTTCCAAAATATATCTGTTTATCCCGGGCACGGCCAAATGTTTGAATTGGAAGATTCTAAAAGAAGAATAAAAATGTTATATGCATTTAATGGATAACTGTATAGAGAATAAAAAATAGTAATGAATTAATTCATTACTATTTTTATTTATATTACTTATATTAGTTATATTTCTTTATCATCAGATTTAACTTTAACTTCAACTTCGACTTCACCTTGAGCAGCCATTCCTGAATCATAGCTTGCTACTTCATCTAATGTGTTTACTTCGTTTAATTTATCCATTGTAGCATTTACTCTAGGACTAAATGGAATCTCTTTTGTTCCAACATGTGATATTCTATCATCTGTTTCCATTTCTTTGATAGAACCAATAGGATCCTTGTTGTCCCAATATTCAGTACCATAGTCTTCTTCTAAGAATTCTTTTTTGTATTCTGATGTGTCTACTGAAGGAGCATCTGCTATAGATGGTAATGTTAAACCATATTTAGAAAGAACTTCTTCACAATTAACATCTTCAAGATTTAATTCTGCAACTAGTTGTTCAAATGTTTTTTTACCTAATTTCTTTCTCATAGATGTTGCAACTTCTAATGCAGCTAATTTTTCTTGAGTAGGGGCTAAAGCTGGAACATCGTTTAATTGATCTATTGTATATGGTGTATTAGTACGTAAACCGTGTTCGTAGTTAGCGGCAAGTCTTTCCATTTCATATCTACTCTTTTCAGAGAACGTTTTAGGATCAACGCCTTGTTGTACTTCTGTGGCCATTCTAGCATCCATTGCTGTTAAACATTCGTGATATAACGAAGCAGTTAAGTTAGTTATATTTCTATAATCTGTTTGAGTAAGTTGACCTTTTCTATTTGGATTATATTTAATAGAATGCATAGTGTCTGTTATGAATGTAACGCGTGCCATAAATGTATCGAAAGCTTTAGGGTCACTAAATTTTTTAGACATAACTTCTCTAAAATGTTCTGGACCTTTTTCGGCTGCTGAAAGGAATTCTTTTTCAGATACACCTAAAGCAGTGTGAACCATTGTTCCGGCAAATATTAAATCGTTATATCCAACGTGTCTCATCATGCATTTTGGATCTGAACCAGGGCCCATGTCTGCAGATAGACGCATATTCATAGTAAGTCTAGCTGCTTTCATTTCTGTTAGTATCTCGTTGAAGCTTACGCCTTTTAATCTGCCGTTTTTACCAACTTTAATAAATGAGTTTGGATCTTCAGCAAGCAAATCTTCACCAACATGTCCAAGTTCGTGAAACATAGCGCATAAGTGAGCTACATAGCTTTCGTTTCTTGCAGACATACCAGCGTAGTTTAATGTTATCTTTTTTTCTGCTGGATTATATGTTGCGTTAAGAGAAGAATCTGGACGATCATCTATCTCTATTGTGTCTAAGTTTTGTAACATTGTATCTAGTTTTGCGCGAACTTCTTTGTCGCTTAAACCAAATTCTGCTGCACTTCTAGATAAATATTCATTTAGTAAAGGCCATGAAGATTCTGGATAACCATGAGCTTCAAAGTCTGAATTAAAATTATATTTTTTATATTTTCTTCCTGCCATATTAACCTCCTACACTATATCTAGAGGTTTAGCTTCAAGCATATCTAAAATTGTATTTATTAAACCTTCATCTTTTATTAAAATTAATTTGAAGTTTTCTTTATCGTAAAGATAAATGTTTTCTTCAATATCTAAATAATATATAGAACCTTCGAATTCTATAGAGCCAAGTAATGGAACTCCATTTATTTCATTTTTCCCCGCCATATATATCCCTCCATAATACAAAAATTATATTATATATAAATTTTTCTGTCAAGGAATGAAATAAAGAGAGTTATGAATTTGTAAAGTATAGACAGAAACTGGCTTTTGTGGTATAATAATTATGTAGAGGTATGTTTGAAAATGGTAACGAGTTTTAGCGAATTATTAGAAAGAGAAAAAGAGAAAGAATACTTTAAGAAATTAACAGAATTTATAGATCAAGAATACGCACAAAAAACAATTTTTCCAGCAAGAGAAAATGTTATGAATGCGATGAAATACACACCATATAAAAATGTTAAAGTTGTAATAGTTGGACAAGATCCTTATCACGGAGTGGGTGAAGCACATGGACTTTGCTTTTCAGTAAATCCAGGGATTAAGGTTCCACCATCATTACAAAACATATATAAAGAATTACATAGAGATTTAGGATTATATATCCCAAATAATGGTTATCTATTAAAATGGGCTAAAGAAGGAGTGCTAATGCTAAACAGTGTTTTAACAGTTGTAAAAGATACTCCTGGAAGTCACAGAAAAAAAGGTTGGGAAATATTTACTGATGAAGTAATAAAAGCGGTTAACGAAAAAGAAGAGCCTGTAGTGTTCCTTTTATGGGGAGCATATGCAAAGGAAAAGAAAGCGTTAATTACTAATCCTAAACATCTTGTATTAGAATCTTCACATCCTAGTCCATTTTCAGTAAGAAACGGATTTGACGGCTGTGGACATTTTTCTAAAACAAATGAGTTTTTAAAACAAAATGGAAGAGAAGAAATAGATTGGCAAATAGAAAATATATAAAGGAGAATAAATGAAGACAAGCGATTTTAATTATAATTTACCAGAAGAGTTAATAGCACAAGTACCACTTAAAGATAGATCAAGTTCTAGATTACTTGTTTTAGATAAGCATACTGGAAATATAGAGCACAGAAGCTTTAAGAATATTATAGAGTATCTAAATCCAGGAGATACGTTAGTACTTAATAATACAAAGGTAATGCCAGCAAGAATATATGGAACAAGAGAAGGGTGTACTGGTAAAATAGAAGTACTTTTATTAAAGAATACTGAAGGAGATATTTGGGAATGCTTAGTTGGTCCAGCAAAAAAAGCAAAAATTGGAACAATTTTAGTGTTTGGGGATAGACTTAAAGGACAAGTTGTTGATATAATAGAAGAAGGTATAAGAAAAATAGAGTTTATATATGATGGAATATTTAACGAAATACTTGATGAAATAGGCATTATGCCACTTCCACCATATATAACAGCAACATTAGAAGATAAGACAAGATATCAAACGGTGTATGCAAAATATATAGGTTCGGCAGCAGCACCAACAGCAGGTCTTCATTTTACAGAAGAATTACTAGAAGAAATTAAAAATAAAGGCATAAATATAGCATATGTAACATTACATGTAGGACTTGGAACATTTAGACCAGTTAAAGTAGACGATGTTGAAACACATGTAATGCATAGCGAATATTATGAAATAGAACAAGAAACTTGTGATATAATAAATAATACAAAAAAGAATGGTAATAAAGTAGTTACGGTTGGAACAACATCATGCAGAGTTTTAGAATCAGCTTCAAAAGAAGATGGTACTTTACTACCAACACATGCTAATACGCAAATATTTATTTATCCGGGATATAAGTTTAAGGTAGTAGATAATTTAATAACAAATTTCCACTTACCGGAATCTACATTAATTATGTTAGTATCTGCACTTGCAGGTAAAGAAAATATTATGAATGCATATGAACAAGCAGTAAACGAAAGATATAGATTTTTCAGCTTTGGAGATGCAATGTTTATTAAAGAGTAGTTTTGAGGAGGTAATAAACTATGGCAAAAGAAACTATTGTAGAGGAATCTCAAGATTTCAAAGACGATTTTTTCAAACAATTAAAAAATTCTGTTATACCAACAGAACCAGAAGTGGGTGGTAGCAAAACAGATAGATTGGCGGATCTTTTAGCAAGAAAGGAACAACTTTCAAGAGCTTTAGATGAGGAAACTGATTCAATAAAGAAAATGACTTTAAGAAACGAAATTGCTGAAGTTGAAGCTGAAATAGGAAAGTTAAATGGAGTAGAAGAGCTAGATGAGAAAGAAACTGCTGAAGAAGATTTAGACGAAGATGCTAAAAAAGCAGATGAAGCTAAAGCTAAAGAGGCAGAAGAACAAGATTTAGCAGCTAAAGAACAAAAAGAAAGAGAAGAAGCAGAAAAGAAACAAAGAGAAGCTAGAAGTTTAGCTTTAAGAGAACAATATCACGAAGCTTTAGTTGCATTATACAATCATAAGGTTGTAAGTGCAGAAGAAGCAAAAGCTGCTCAACTTTCTATGATTTCAAAAGATGCATTTGAACGTGAACTTCAATTAGAAGCAGAAGTATATAGACTTAGAGATGAGTATTTATCTTTAGGAAATGAGGATCCGTATACAGAGTTAAGAACAGAATTGATGAAAAAAGAAAGAATGGCTGTAGACCCAATGGAATCTGTAATAAGAAGAGATGCAAAGGAATTTGCAGAACTTCAAAGAAAAGTTCAAGATATAGATGCAAGAATTGCAGATATAGATAGACAAATTGCAGATGACCAAATGTCTGAAGGTGTTGCAGAAAAATTAAGACAAGAAAGAACAGAACTTGAAGCTAGAAAAAGTGCAACTGTAAAGAAGGCTACAGTACTTAAAGAAAAATTAACACCAATAGTAGCAGAAAAAGCAAGACGTTCAGAAGCAAGAATAGAATTAGATGCAAAACTTGTAGAAACATTTAGTCCTGAAGATGCTAAAAATCATCAATATCAACAAAAACAAGCAAATACAATTACAACAAATACAGAACAAGGTTTAAGACAAGAATACAGACATCTAAACGAAAGAATTGGACACAGAGAAACTCGTATATTAGAACTTAAAGAACAACTATCTAGAACACCAATAGATGACTTCGAAGGAAGATTGAATCTATTAACAGAATTAGATAGAGAAGCTACATTATTAGAAGCAGATAGAGAATCTAGAACAGATTTAAGAAGAAAAGATAAATTAACACCAGAACAAAAAGCTAAAAAAGCAAAAGAACGTGAAGAAGAAATTGAAACAAGAGCAGAAGACTTCTATAAAGAAACTGATGAAGCTAGAGATTTGGTTAGAGCTCAAAACAAATTTATCGGACAAGACACTGTTGCAAATCCAGTACAAAACACAATAACAGAAAACACAGATAGAAACATTAAAACTGTCGCTGCAACACATGCTGCTATATCTGGTGGACCAAATGATTCTTTATCTAAAAATTATTTAGAATATCAATCTACAAAACAAATACTTATAGCGACAGCCGACGAGGAAGTTGCACCATCTGTAATACCTGGTCTAGAAAAGCAAGTATATGATATAGACGATGTGGAAACAGCTCAAAAATACTTAGAACAAAATGATGAATTAGCTAGAGCTAACGAACAATTATTAGAACAACAAAAGCAAGTAGAAGAAAGAACAGCAAATATATAGGAAAGGTAAAAAATGAGCGCAATAAAATATGAATTAATACATAAAGATAAAAAAACTGGGGCAAGGTTAGGAAAAATAACCTTGCCACATGGCACTTTTGAGACCCCTGTTTTTATGCCAGTTGGAACACTTGGTACAGTAAAATCTATGACAGTAGAAGAACTTAAGGATATAGTTGAAGCTAATATAATATTAGGTAATACATATCACTTAAATTTAAGACCTGGAATGGAAGTAATAAAAGCAGCAGGTGGACTTCACAAGTTTATGAATTGGGATAGAAATATCTTAACAGATAGTGGTGGATTTCAAGTGTTTAGCCTTCAATCTATAAGAAAAATAACAGAAGAAGGGGTAGAATTTAGATCACATTTAAATGGAGAAAAACTATTTATGAGTCCAGAAAGTTCGATAGACATACAACAAACTTTAGGCTCAGATATTATGATGTGCTTCGATGAATGTGCGCCATATCCAGCTGAAAGAAAGTATGTAGAAAAATCTATGGAGATGACTACAAGATGGGCTAAAAGATGTAGAGACGCACATACTAATAGAGATACACAGGCATTATTTGGAATAGTACAAGGTGGTATGTATCCGGATTTAAGAAAGAAAAGCGCAGAAGACTTAATCAAAATAGGATTCGATGGATATGCAGTAGGTGGCCTTAGTGTTGGCGAGCCTAAAGATATAATGCTTGAAGTTCTAGAACAAACAACACCACACCTTCCTGAAGATAAAGCAAGATACTTAATGGGAGTAGGAAGTCCAGACTATTTAATAGAAGCAGTTTTACGTGGAATAGATATGTGTGACTGTGTTCTTCCAACAAGAATGGCAAGAAACGGTACAGCTATGACAAGTAAAGGTAAAGTTGTTATTAAAAATAAACAATATGAATTAGACTTTAGACCGCTAGATGAAAAGTGTGAATGTTATGCATGCAAGAACTATTCTAGAGCATACATAAGACACTTAATGAAATCTGGTGAAATCTTAGGTGCAAGACTTATGACTATACACAACTTAAGATTTTTAACTAAGCTTATGGAAGATGTAAGAGAAGCAATAAGAGAAGATAGATTATTAGAATTTAGAGAAGAATTCTATAAAGATTATGGATATAAAGTAATAGATAGTGAATATTTCAAACAAAAGATAAATGAAAATAATGATAATTAGGAGTAGTTTATGAAAAGCAAAAAAGGCGAGAAGAATATAATAAATACAATAATAAAAAGTATAGTAGCTGTTATTGTTTTTGTTCTTCAAATATTAGTTTTCTATTTCATGTATATGAGAGGTATAGCATTTGCTAATACTTTTACTATAGGCTCTGTAATATTACAATTAATACTTGTTTTATACATACTTAATGGTAAGGGTAAGTTAGTATATAAAATACCTTGGTTAATATTTATAGTGTTCTTTCCTGTAGCAGGTACAGTAATATACATATTATCTGGTGAAAGAACGGTAAACAGAAAACTAAAAAAAGCTAGAGAAATAACACTAGCAAATTCACATCATTTATTTGATTCAGATGAAGATGTGTTAAAAGAAATAAAAGCTGAAGTAGAGGATACAGATACACCAAAACAAGTAAATCTTTTAAGAAAATTAACTAATTATCCTGTAAGAAGAAATGAAGGGATAGAATATTATGAAATAGGAGAAAAATGTTTTGATGCTATTCTAGATGATATGGAAAAAGCAGAAAAATATATACTTATAGAGTACTTTATTCTAGCTAAAGGAAAGCTTTGGGATAAAATGTATAATGTATTAGAAAAGAAGCTTAAAGAACAAGTAAAGGTAATAATAATTGCTGATGGTTGGGGCTCTGTTTTAAGATATCCAACAAAACAAATGAAAGAATTAGAAGACCTTGGAGCGATAGTAAAAAAATATAATCCAATAAGATTTGGTATAAACCATTATATAAATTATAGAGACCATAGAAAAATAGTTGTTATAGATGGAACTATAGGTTATACAGGTGGAGTTAATGTTGCGGATGAATATGTTAACGAACAACAAAGATTTGGACATTGGAAAGATACAGGAGTTAAAATCATTGGTAAACCAGTAGAAAATTTAGTAATAGCTTTCCTTAAAATATTTGAACTTGTTCAAAAAGAAACACCAGATTATAAATGGTTTTTAGATAATAAAAAAGATCATAATATATTGGAAAATAATAAAGGTTATACAATGTTCTTTACAGATGGGCCGGATAACAAGAAAAATCCAAGCGAAAATATACATATTTCTATGATAAATGCTGCAAAAGAATATATATACATATATACTCCATACTTTATTGCAAGCCAAGAGTTACTTGGAGCAATATTAAACGCGGCAAACAGTGGAATAGATGTAAGAATAATAACACCATCACATCCAGATAAATGGTATGTTCATATGACAACAAGAAGTTATTATGAAACGCTACTTGAAGCAGGTGTTAAGGTTTATGAGTATTTACCAGGATTCTTACACGCAAAGTCATTTGTAACGGATGATAACGCTGCAGTAATAGGAAGTATAAATTTAGATTACAGAAGTATGAATCTAAATTTTGAATGTGGAGTCTGGATGCATGATACGGGCGTAGAACTAGAAATAAAAGAAGACTTTATAAACACAATGAAACTAAGTAAAGAAATAACTTTAGAAGAAGTTAAAAAGAAAAATATATTCGTTAAAATGCTAGAAGCGATACTAAAAACTTTTGCTCCTATGCTGTAATTAAAATAATATAATAAAAATAAAATAAATAACTTAATCATATAATCTATAGAGGTGGATTTATGGTTAAGTTATATTTTTTAGGTTTAGATAAAAGAAGTATATATCT
>JAFXEC010000006.1 GCA_017521005.1 Clostridia bacterium
TGTGTGTGTGTGTGTGTGTACAGCCGCAAGGCTTTCAGCGTTTTTCATCTTTTGTGTTCCCCTTTTATATTTTTATTTTATATCATATTTCTATTTTTTACAATATGTTTCGCGTTAATAAAAAGAAAGATTATTTTACTAATCTTTCTTTTTTTATTTATCCAATTAATTCGAAGTTTTTTGTTGTACCTATTTTTGCAGGCGCATTATTTTTTAAGCATATTACTGGACGAACTCCACATTCATAAAGTCCATATTCACCAGTATATCTCCAACATCTTGTTAAATCTCCTTCAAATGTCATCATAAATACATATTCATCAGACTCACCATGAGGTGTTGCTAGCCATATGCTTGTATGTTCAACTGTACTCCATACATACAAATCATCTGCTGTAGATATTCTTTTTGGATCTATTGTTCCTGCCGCATTCGCATCTGTTGTTATATCTGCTGGTAGATAACCTATTGTTCCATTTCTTGTTAAACCTAATTTTTTATCATATTTTGTTGTATTTCCTGTAACTTCTCTCATTTGATTCCAGCTTGCTATAAACATTTCTGCTGTTGGTGTTCCTATTGCTCCTACAACATAATCTTTATATCCCGCCGTTGTGTTCTTAAATGTTGACCATAAAGTTTCATCTAAGAATACGCCAGCACTTTCTTCGTTATCGTCTGTTGAATAGTCTCCCCATGTTCCCATCCATTTAGTATATTGGTTTTCTGGTTCGGATAATAATACACTATCTGTACTAGATATTGGAATAAGTGGCCCCCAACCTTCACTCCAACGTACAGCGCCTAAAGTTTTAGTTACTCCGTTTACAACTACATCATATGATACCACTCTTCCCATTCCTGGAAGCGTTGGCACTTTACTATATGCTAATGGTTCACTTGCTATTAGATAAACATATTCATCTGTTTCATAAAAAACTCTCCAGTCTGTAACTCCATTGGCTTCATAATTAACTGTTTTACCATAATCTAAAGCCCCTTTTACTAAAGAACCTATTGTTGGTTTTTCTGTTACAGTTACACCTTTATCTGTCACTGTAATTCCATAATCATTTGGACTTATTCCGTTATTTTCTAATTCCTCTAATACACTTTGCTCAATATTTACAGAATTATCTTGTCTTTTAGCTATAACTGCTTCCGACCAAGCAATGGAAGCAATTTGTTCTATTTGTTTTAAATCAGTAGCCGCTACTGCGTCGTTAGCTCTATTTATAATTCCAGTGTTACTCAATGTAACTACAACAGATGCTGCTAGTATTATCATTACTATAATTGTAATAACTAATACTATTAAGCTTATTCCTTTTTTCATCTTTTGTTCTCCCCCTCAATTAATATATATATATACTATTACATATATATTTTTTTTACAAGATGTTTATTGAATATTTCCCTATAATATATTAATCATAAAAAAGCAGCAACACTTTTTGTGCTACTGCTTTTTTATTATTTCTTATCTATATCTATACCTTTAACAAATATATCTATTGCTAAGATATTTATTCCAGTCATGTAATCTAGTTCTCTTGCTATTATTGTTTGTAGCTCTTTAGTTACTTTTGGTATGTTATATCCAAATTTAATATTTACATATAATTTTATCTTTACACCATCTTCGTATTCGTCTACATCTATTTTAACTAGCTTAGTTATTCCTTCTGTTTTTATTCCTTCATATTGTATTATTTCTTTTAATACTTTATCTGAAATAGTAAACTTTCCAAGATAGCTAAACGTAGGTCTAATTACGCTTTTTTCTCTATACACTTTATCTTGTTTTTCAAACATTTTAAGTGGATCTAATAGATAACCAGAAAATTGTTCTTTTATTTCAAAAGTTGGAACAGGAACAACATGTTTTCCTTGTTCTTTTCTTATTTTTCTAGCCTGTTCTATTTGTTCTGGTGTAGAAATATCTTCAATATATATTGTTTTTTGTATCTCTGGTAACTCTAGATTTTCTGCAATTTTTGCAACCATCTCATCTGATGTACCAAGTATCATAATCGATTCTGGTTTTTCAGCTTTAAGTGCTCTTATCATTGCATTTCTTCTATCATCATCAGTAAATATTGCAGCTTTAACAGAGCCAATCTTAGTAGGTTCTGTCTTTGCAGACTTGCCTGCAACAACCTTTGTTCCTTTTATTAACAAAGCATCGTCTATTATATAATCTATACCATTTTCATAAGCTACATTTTGTGAATGGTGGCTCTTTCCAGAACCACTTATTCCAACAAAAGCATAAACTTTCATAAATTCACTTTCCTTTTACACTTCTTTAGCAGATAATTTGAATTTGCCTTGGTCTTTATCCACTTCAATAACTTTAACCATTATTTCTTGGCCTAAAGCAAGTTTATCTTCAATTTTTTCTACTCTTTCTTTACAGATTTGAGATATGTGTAGTAATCCTTCTTTACCAGGTAATACTTCTACTATTGCAAAAGCTGGCATAAGTTTTGTTACTTTACCCATATATACAGCATCTTTTTCTACATCTTCAGTAAGACCTACGATAGTAGTTAGAGCTTTCATTATCATATCTTGCTCCATACCATATACAAATACTGTACCATCATCTTCGATATCAATCTTAACACCAGTATCTTCGATAATTTTGTTTATAGTCTTTCCACCAGAACCTATAACATCTTTAATCTTGTCTGGGTTAATCTTTATACTTTTTATCTTAGGAGCATATTCTGAAACTTCTGCTCTTGCTTCTGGAATTGCTTTTAACATAACATTATCTAATATGTGGTCTCTTGCAACTCTTGTTTTAGCAAATGCTTCAGCTATTATTTCGTAAGATAATCCGTCTACTTTAATATCTACTTGTATTGCAGTAATACCTTTTTTAGTACCACCAACTTTGAAGTCCATGTCTCCAAAGAAGTCTTCAATACCTTGTATATCTGTTACCATTATATAGTCATCAGAATCTTCTTTAGTGAATAATCCTGTAGATATACCAGCAACTGGAGCTTTGATTGGTACACCAGCAGCCATAAGTGCCATTGTTGAACCACAAATACTTCCTTGAGATGTTGAACCATTTGAACTTAATACTTCAGATACAACTCTTATTGCATAAGGGAATTCTTCTACTGAAGGTATAACTGGTTCTAACGCTCTTTCAGCTAATGCTCCGTGACCAATTTCTCTTCTACCTGGAGAACGAACTGGTCTTGCTTCACCAACACTGTATGGTGGGAAGTTATAATGGTGGATATATCTCTTAGTTTCTTCTTCATCTAAACCATCTAATGTTTGTTCATCAGATTTAGGTCCAAGTGTTACTATAGATAATACTTGTGTTTGTCCTCTTGAGAATAATGCACTACCATGTGTTCTTGGAAGTATATCTACTTCTGCAGATAAAGGTCTTATTTCATCAAATGCTCTACCATCTGGACGTTTACCTTCATCTATTATCATACTACGAACTGTTTTCTTTTCTAGTCTGTAAACAACTTCTGCTATATCTGCTTTAGCTGCTAAATATGCTTCTTCACCATACTTTTCTATGTAGTATGCTTTAATTTCTTCGTTAACTTTTTCCATGTTTGCATCTCTTACAGTTTTATCTGTAGTTTGTAATGCATCATATACTTTAGTTCCGAAGTTTTCTTTTAATTCATTAAACATGTCTGCTGGAATTTCAAAAGATTTGTATGAAGCTTTAGGCTTACCGATTTCTTTCTTTATTCCTTCGATGAATTCTACTACTTTCTTAATTTCTGTGTGAGCTAGTTTAATAGCTTCAAGCATAACATCATCTGGAACTTCATTAGCACCAGCTTCAATCATACATACTTTTTCTGCTGTAGCTGCTACTGTTAAATCTAGGTCAGATTTTTCTCTGTCTTTAAGACCTGGGTTAACAATAAGTTTTCCATCAACAAGACCTACTTTAGCTGCACCAACTACTCTATCAAAAGGTATATCAGAAATGTTTAATGCAATTGAAGCACCTAACATTGCTGGAACTTCTGGTAATACATCTGGATCCATACACATTGTTACTGCGTTAATTGCTGTATCATTTCTGTAATCTTTTGGGAATAATGGTCTCATTGGTCTATCGATTACTCTTGATACAAGGATAGCTTTGTCTGTTGGTTTTCCTTCTCTTTTAACAAAACCACCTGGTATTTTACCTACTGCGTATAATCTCTCTTCATAGTCTACAGAAAGTGGTAGGAAGTCTATTCCGTCCCTTGCATCTTTAGACATTGTAGCGTTAACTAATACGCAAGTGTCGCCATATCTTACTAGACATGACCCGTTTGCTAGTCCTGCCATTTTACCTGTTTCAATAACAAGTGGACGTCCAGCAAACTCAGTTTCAAATTTTCTAAACATAAAATGTTTCCTCCTTCTGCTTTTTTAGGGGAAGTAATAATTTCTAAAGCCTAGTCTTTTAAGCCTCACAAATTATTACTACACCCTACCCTAAAAGCTGAAATTATTATACTATATCGCCTTTATTTTTGCAAGTAGATTAAAAGTATATTGTTTCATACTAATACTCATCTTTTCATATATTGTTTTAGGTGAATTAACTTGAAAAAATCTCAAACATTTTTAGTTAACAGTATCATATTAATCTTCACTTCATTAATAACAAAAGTAATATCCTCTTTATTTGATATATATGTTGCAAATAAAATAGGTTCAGAAACATTAGGTGTATTTGGACTTATTTCATCTATATACTTTTTTGGAATAACTGTAGCAAGTTCTGGTATTAACCTTTCTACTACAAAAGTAATTTCAGAAGAATTAGAAAAAGATTCTAATACTGATACTAAATATATACTTAAAGCTTCTGTATTCTTTAGCTTTATTACAGGTGCATTAAGTTTTATTATCCTTTCTCTTTTTGCACCATATATAACTAAAGAAATATTATTTAGCAAAGTATCTAATCTAATAATATATGTGCTTGCGTTGTCTCTACCTTTCATTGCACTTAGCCTATCTTTATCCAGTTACTTTCTTGCTAAAAGAAATGTACTAAGTTCATCTATAAACCAAATTGCTACACAGTTTGTTAGAATAATTGTTGTATTTATTACGTTAAATATTTTCGCTAAAGATATAAACTCAGCTGTCCTTTGTTTAGTATTAGGTACTACCATTTCAGAAATAGCTTCACTTATATTTCATTACCTAGTATATCTAAAAGAGTCTAACTGTCTTGTTTCAGTAAGTCTTACTAAACCTAAAAATATACATTTAAGAATGCTTAAAATAGCTGTACCTATAGCAATAACTTCATATATACGAGCTGGATTAAATAGTATAAAGCACATATTAATTCCATTAAGGTTAAAACTTACTGGCATGTCTTATGAACTAGCATTACAAAACTATGGAATAATAACCGGAATGGCAATGCCTATAATGATGTTTGGGAGTGTAATTGTCTATTCTTTTAGTTCGCTTCTAGTACCGGAATTTTCTAGATACAGCGTAAGTGATAAAAAACAAGAAATGGAAAAAGATATTCACAAATTATTCAAAATAACATTATACTTTTCCATAGGACTAACAGGAGTATTAATGTTTTTTCGGAAATGAAATAGGATACCTAATTTACAACAATTCAGAAGCTGGACATTATATAAAATTAATTGCTCCGCTAATATCTTTAATATATCTAGATAATGTTATAGATAACATATTAAAAGGTTTAGGTAAACAAGTTAGCGTTATGATTTGCAATATATTTGATATGGTAATATCTATATCTTTTATATACTTTCTTTTACCAAACTTTGGTGCTATTGGATATATCATTGTAATGTATATTAGCGAAACATTAAATTATATAATTAGCGTTAACACATTATTTAAAACTGCAGATATAAAATTCAAATACTTTGAATGGTTTATTTTTCCTGTTATTTGTATAATACTATCACTATTTATTGTACACTTTTTTACCGTGCCTTTAATAATGAAATTAACCTTAGTAATTTTAATATATCTATTTTTGCTAACAATTGAGATTTAATATATTTTATGTTATAATTCTTACATAGTCTTATTTAACCTAAAGCTTAAAAGCAATAGGAATTCTTTCATTCGGAGGGGGGTATGATTGATCTAAGAAAAGTAGAAGTAGTTGGTAATGCTACAACCGGATTTGCATACATTATAATGTTTGTTACATTATTCTTACAAATAGCCGCCTTTAATTTTGCTTCACATATTTTTATGTGTTCATTAATTAGCATTTTGGTACTTGTCGGTTTTATTTGTAGCATAATTTGTAAAGACAAAAAAGAAAGTATTATCCGCTCTTGCTTAATAGCATTTTGGCTTACCAACTTAATTGTTAATCTAATTATCCATTAAGACTATAATAACCGGTTACTCATGTAACCGGTTATTACGCTTTATTTATTATTTTATTGATATTTAGTTATATCTTCAACTCTACCTGCAAAGTATGGCATTGATTTTCCTTTTTCTCTTAAAAATATAGCGAATGTATCATCTACATAAAAATATCTTGGAGTAGGTTTCTTGTCTACAATTACAGCAGTAGCTGTCATATTCATATCTATTGCAGCTTCACTTTTTATCTTTCCGCCTTTTTCATTAAGTTCAAATTTAATTGTTTGTAACGTTTTTTCAATTCTTGCTATTGGATATTCTGGATCTGCTGTTGGAAAATCTTTTTCTTGCAATTCCTTATATTCTTTTTCTTCGTTATACTCTAACATAGGCGCTTTGAATTCATCAATTGATTTGAAATCTTTATCCCCTTTATAGTTTGAAGCTTGTAACAACATATCTTCATAAATTGCATTAAATGTAGTTCCTTGTGGATTCTTTACAAATATTACTTCGTCATCTGATTTAGTATTTATTAATAACGCAAAATCATCTTGTGAATTATAATATAATACATCTATTTGCTTACCAACTTTATCTTTTGTATTTTTATCTATACCAAAATATTTTATTCCAGTATATTCTCCAAAAGTACCATCAGGTAATTTATCAAATTCATTTTCAAATTCAAATTCTCTATATAACATTGTATAGAAGAAATATTTTTTTACTTTTGGATTATTAGGATTATTTACTCCTTCGTCTGACCAATCAAATTTATCTAATATATCGCTTGTTTGATTAAATTTTTCTTTAATTCCTTTTTCTATCTCATCTTTTAATTCTAATGTTTTTAGTCCATAGGTTTTATAATAATATTCTTCAGACAGCATAGATTCATTAAATGATTCTTTATTTAAATTCTCTGCTATTGTTACTTGCGGTGTAAACACAACATCTTTCTTAACTACTTCATTTTTCATATCATTCCAAACTAATTGGAACGTTCCGCACCATGTACTATCTGCAGTTAATTCATCTAACATAGTTGGAACTACTGTTGTTCCATTAGTTCTTTCAAGTTTAGTTTTACCTCTTGTTAGCATCCCTACTTCATTTAGACAAACTATTGCAACTGTAGCTAAAGCTATTATTATAGCTGCCACTATAATTATTTTCTTTCTAATTTCCATATTTCCTCCTAAATTATATTAAATATATACTATCACATTAGTTATTTTTTTGTATATATTTTTCTATAAAAAGGCATAAAAAAAAGAACTACTTATGTAGTTCTCTTTGGTGCGAGTAATAGGACTTGAACCTACACACCTGTTGGTACCAGATTCTAAGTCTGGCGCGTCTGCCAATTCCGCCATACTCGCGGGCATGTATATATATTAACACAGGAATAAAAAATTGTCAACAAGTTTCTTTAATTTTTTAACAATGTTTTTTAGTAAAATATTACCATTAATTTTTTATATTTTTCTATTTACAAATATTTTTCTTAATGATAGAATAACGGTAGAGGTAACAGAACATTTGAAAATCTACAAGAATTTGATAGGGAATCAGGAATTCACCAACCGGTGTTGAATGCTCTTATATATTAGAGAATCCTAAACGTTGGGACAGATACCCACCTTTACATAAGGGTTTTATCAATTGCTGTTGCCTAATTTGCAAATTAAAAGAGTCACACATTCGTGTGACTCTTTCCTTTTAGACTCTCGCAGAAATATTTACATATCTAAGACCACGTTTGTCTTTTTTCATTCCGTTTTTTGCTTCAATATTACCTTCAGATTTAAATTTTACTTTGCCATCTTCTACATAGATTGTACAACAGCCAGCATCGGAAAATACCATTATGCCACTGTCATACCGTGCGGGAAAATCTTTTGTTTTACCAGGGCTAATCGTTTTGCCATGCACGGTTAATTCCATGCCACTTTTGTTTGTTATAGTCATAACAATACCTCCTTTTTAATACGCGAAACATTATATCATATTTACTAGTTATTTTCAAGGTTATGTAAACTTGTTCGGTTGGTGACAATTTGTCACCAGTTGATTATTTCCGCATAAACTATCATATACAGGAGGATTTTATGGCTACAATACTTGTGTACAACCAAGATACAAATAAAATAGAAAAGTATGTAAGAAATTTAAATGATGCTATGCCGTATGTTACTGGTAAAACCTTAACCGTAGATGAGTTTCAGGGAAGTTCTAAATCTGATATCATGTGGACAACAAAAGCTTTTATGGAGGCCTGGAATTCATTAAGACGTCAGTGGGGCAAACCAATATATGTAGGATATGCATTTAAGAGAATATGGCAAGGCGGCCACAGTGGAATGTCTCAGCATTACGCAGGTCTTGCAATGGATACAGCTCAAACATTTTCTAACGCTTCAAGAAATAGATTACGTGAGCTTGCTATAGATAGTAGATTATTTACATATGTAGAACCAAAAGCTTTAACACCTACTTGGGTGCATTTCGATAAACGTTATGGAACACCTGCTTGTTCTACTGGTGGCTATCCAGTAATTAGATTTAGAAGTCGTGGTGTTTATGTTATGGTATTACAAGATGCCTTAGGATATTTAGGATATTCTACCGGTGGAATTGATGGTATCTTCGGTAATAAAACATTAAATGCCGTTAAGGCATTCCAACGCGCAAACAATTTAGCAGCTGATGGAATTGTTGGATGTGGTACTTGGCGTAAACTTACTAATAAATTTTAGAGTTTATTTATATGACATATTAAAAGAGACAAGAATTTTTCTTGTCTCTTTGTTGGTTTATTCTTCAAGATATGTTTTCTTAACAAGTTCTTCAAAGAACTTGTTAAACTCCAAAACGGATTTTTCATACCATTCCTTAAGTGGTGTTTCATCTCCAACATATTCAAAGCGTCTGTAGAAAAGCTGCGGTGTATAAATGTTAAGCGGATTTCTATCTACAAGAGATGCTGCAAACACATAGGTTGTTCCGTTATTGCTCCACGAAAAAGCACGGACTTCAACACAATATGCTCCAAGCTCTACCCGAGTTTTACACTCTTTTTTCATCCATTCCTCGAATGTTGGAAATTTGAACGATTTAAGTTTCATTAAGTTTTCTCCTTGTGTTTTTTAGTCTTTGATTTCCTCGAAACGATATTTTTGCTCAACCTCAGGATACTTTTCATGATCTACTTCGGATAAGAACATGCTAAGTGGTCTTGCATAAATTCCGTCCTTGTGATTTGTCTTACCATTGTTGTCCATGCAACGATAAACAACAAGTTCTTCTCCTGTTTCACTGTGTTTAGCAAGTGCAATTACCATAGCTCTTGCACCTTTGAAATGTTGCCATAGTGTATATGGCTTTACTTCTCTTTCCATATTTGCCTCCTAAAATAAATTTAATTAAATTATATATTTAGTTTTTTGTTTTTTCAATAGTTATTAGTACGAAGGCTACAAACAAATCGTTTGTAGCCTTGTTTGTTATTTGTCTAAACCTTCGGGCATAATGTGGAACGTATAGGAAGTTCCAAGCTTATCCAAAATTTCACGGTACTCCATCACAGTAATGGTATAATCATAATCTGCATACATAGCAAGAACCGGATAACAGCTTATGATATATTCCTTCACCTGCTCTCTGGTGATGTTCGGATTCTCAGCCGTAAGATATCTCTCGAAATCCATCGTTTCTTCAGCACTTGCAATTTTGAGCAAATTGTTGTTGATATACTCGATGATTGTTCCCATATCAAAGGCCTTCTTGCCAATAAGCATATATTCAAGAATGACTTGGTTCTTTCTCGCAAGTTTTACGACTTTTTCATTCTTAATGTCATATGCTGCCTCTACCTTAAGAGGAATCTGGTTTACCATACAACCTCTGGAATACACAACAATATATCTATCGTTGTATTCGTACTTCAGCCAGAAGTAGTCATTGGTTTTCATATCTGCAAGAACGGTTTTTACGCCGTCTACAATTACAGATATTGCCGTGGTCTTCATTCTTTGATTCCGTTCTACCTGGACTCTCGGAGTAATCTGTTTGACAGTCTTCATACTTTATTCCCTTCTTTAATATTTATTTGCTTAGTTACTATTAAGTATATAACAAAGTTCCAAAGCGATATTATTATACCACTTTGGAACCTCATTGTCAATTTTATGTAAAGTTACACAATATAGAATTCATGTGAACAAGCTCTTATTAATCTATTCATAATAGCTAGCCCTATTCCTTTTGATTCTATTCCCTCTATTAATATTATATCCGATTCGTTTTTATCTGCATTTCTTAACATTGAGAATATATTAGAAGATATCTCTTCTAGATTAGTTTTTGAACCATAATCTAAAATTTCTTTACCTACATATTTATCTTTATTTTCTCTTGAACAAATTACAGTAGCTTTAGAATACTCATTTGCTATTTCATTTATTCTATTTACCATACTTTCATTATTTTCACTATATATCATTATACATTTTGTTTTTGGTGCATAGTGTCTATACTTCATACCTGGAGATAATACCTTTTCATTTTCTTTTACTTCTCCTAAAATATGTTCATCTAAAATTACTGAAGAAACTATACTTTCTATATCCTCTTTAGTAATTCTTCCTGGTCTTAATATTCTTACGCTCCCATTTTCTACTTTTACAACAGTAGATTCTATTCCAACTTCACACTTTCCACCATCTATTATATAATCCATACTATTTTTTAATTCATCATACACATCTTCAACACAAGTTCCACTTGGTTTACCAGATATGTTTGCGCTTGGGGCTGCTATTGGCACGCCAGCATAATGTATAAGTCTATTTGCTATTTTGTTTCTTGGCATTCTTACTGCAACTGTATCTAACCCACCAGTTACTACAGTTGGTACTATATCCGTTTTATTTAGTACTATAGTAAATGGTCCTGGCCAGAATGCATCCATAAGTTTATATTCTAGTTCAGATATATCTTTAGCAATATCTTTTAACATATCCGCATGAGATATATGCAATATTAATGGATTATCTGATGCTCTACCTTTTGCCTTAAATATATTTTTTACAGCCGTTTCATTTAAGCCGTTAGCTCCTATTCCATATACAGTTTCTGTTGGAAATAGTACTAAGCCACCATCTTTTATTACCTTAGCTGCATTTATTATTTCTTGCTCGTCTATATTTACCATTTTCTTTCTCCTAATGTTCAATTATACTCCGTTTTACCAATGTTTTCAACATTTTAGTTGAATTATGTAAACATTTTTGATATAATGTAGCCAAAATAAAAATAGGAGGTAGTACAAATGTATAGCTCAAAGAAAGTTTCTGTTGGAACACACAACGGAATTTTTCATTATGATGAACTCATTTCAATAGCACTCATTTCAATCTTGCATGCTGGCAAAGTAACTGTAGTACGCACTCGGGACCCTAATGTGTTAAAGTGTTGCGACATTGTTGTTGATGTCGGTGGTGGTATCTTTGATCATCACATGCCCGGTGGCAATGGAAAACGCGAATCCGGCACTCCTTACGCAAGCTCGGGACTTGTATGGAATGCATACGGAGATGAAATTCTTAAATCTCTTGGCTGTCCCAAAGACTATATTTCTCTTTGCAAAGAGCGAGTAGACAAGGAAATAATCGAAGATTTGGATAAAATCGACAACGGAATTAAGGCCCGTTCTCCTTTTGAATACATCGCGTATTTCTTACCAAACTGGGATGAAGCAAATTCCACAGATTTTTGTTTCATGGATGCATTGAACACCACAGCCGGCATCTTAAAGAAAGCCATTCTCAAGATTATCCGCGAAGAAAAAGATAACACAGCTCTTCGTATTGCTCTTGCGGTAAGCGGAACCCAAAACATAATGGAAATTCCTTCGCAGTTTATGAAGTGGCAGAATGTTGTACTTGAACATAATAACACATCGCCTTCAAAAGTGGACTTCGTAATTTTCCATTATCCTGCTGGCGGCTATGCCGCACAATGTGTTCCGCCTAGCGCAGAAGAACCTTTTAAGCAACGCATCTCTTTTCCGAAAGAATGGGCCGGTCAAACAGATAATCTCCCCGAAATTTCTGGAGTTAAAGATGCGACATTTTGCCATAACGCTTGTTTCTTTGCGAGAGCTAAAACTCGTAAAGGTGTTATTGAGCTTTGCAAAATTGCAACTACAAACAGCAAAAATTAACTACAAAAAGAGAAGTGATATTTCACTTCTCTTTTTGCTATGTTTAGTTAGCCCCCCCATTTGTGAAGCAACGTAACTGTATACATATGTGCGTACATGTCATACGGAGCATTGGCAAACGCCTCTACAAAAAAGTCGAACTCAGTTTTATCTGCAATTTCCCATATTTCTTCATATCCATAAAAGTAAGCTTTTATTGCCTTCTCTTTGAAAAAAGAAATATATGAATAGCCGTGATAGTAATAGTCGCTATATGCACTTACGAAATTAACTTTCTTATCGAAAATCTGAACTGCTATTATGTCAGTTATAACTTCGTTTAATTTCTTTGTACCATAGCATTCATTCTCCACACCACCGTTGGTTAAAGCTGCTAGTGCATGAATTAACTCGTGCGTTACCGCAAATTCAAAGCACTCCATTGAATAGTTTGCCAATTCATCTTTATTTATATATACACAATCATTTTTATACAGCCCTATCGTAGGCATGTCCATTGCCATTACTTTGATTGCTTCTATCTTCTGAATAAGTGTTTCTTTTTCAGTTAAAATTTCAGATGAATTAATATAACCAATTACAGCTTCTTTTGCTTTTAAAACGTATTTTTCTTCTTTTTTTGTAAGTTCTTCAGGATTCTTTATTTCAATCTCTGTATTATCTTCATCATTTGCTTCAAACTCAATTCTAGTGGTTTCACCATTAAAATAGACTTCTATTGCATTGTCAGATAATTTGTTTACATCGATTGTTATATCGACTCCCTGTTGCTCCATATTCATAATGTCTTGTGCGCAAGCTTTGTTGTAGTCTTCGCTTAATTCAAACAACTTTTCATCATAATTTTCATTTGATGAACATGCTGCAAGCGAAAACATAAACACTAATGCCAAAAACAAACTTGTTAGTCTTTTCATAAATCTTTCTCCTTAATTAATTAATATTTGGTTCCAAAGTGCTAACAGTATAATTATACCATTTTTTCGCCTTTTAGTCAAATGTTATGTAAACTCTAAAACGTGTCAAACACAAATTATGTAGCAAAACACCACCCATATTCTTGGGTGGTGTTTTTTCTTTATATCGCTCTTTTCCAAGCTAAATATAAAGTTAAAAAATGATGGGCATAGCATAGAAATACAAATCCTCTTTGCCAACTGCCTGAAGTGCCGCAAGGTAAACTTCAAATTTAAGCAGAGCATCAAGGTTAGCAAAAGATTCAAGCATAGGATACTCTTTATATATCCACGCTTCAACTTCCGTTCTTGAAATTTCTCTACCAGAAGTAAGGAAAGATACAAACTCTTCTACCTCTTCTGCGGTAGCAGCTTCTGCCTTGCCATGGTTCAAGTACTCCAAAACCGTAGACAAATAGAAAGGCTTCTTGCTTACTAGCGTATAATTAATTATATCTCTATTTGCCTTTGTAACCTGAATGATTCGCTTTTCTTTTCTGTCGTACAACCCTGTAGCTCTATCTGCCTTTCCTAATCTTTTTTCATAGTTCAAGCATGCAACGATGTATCTCTCCGTTACAGTAAAATTAAGAAAGCTGAGAGCATTTGTCCTTTCATAGCTCAAACAGATTTTCTTGTCATCTTGGATGATGTTGATCCGTGTAGTTTTGTTTTTGCGTATAACTTCTACATTAACATCTTCAAGTTCAAATACATTTGTCTCTGTCATTTTTACCTCCTAAATATTTATTCTTAAGTTTATTTTAATGACTTAATTAGTATACCACATTTTATGTTTTTTGTAAACTAAAAGCGATATACCAGTTGGTACATCGCTTTTCATTTAATTTTGTTTATTGTTTTTCTTCTTTTTTTTTAATTTCTTTTCTTTCTTTTTTATCTAATGCAAAACCATAAAACATCAAAGCTATAACAAAGATAATATAGAAAGCAATCATAAGAAGACTAATTAGCCAATGGAAAAATGTGCTTAGCATAAATAATACGCCATAGGCAACTGTAACATATCCAGCAATTTGGTTTATTCTTCTTTGCACTTTTTCAGTAAATGTTCTTTGAGGCCATTTGTGTGTTCCAACAGTCTTTGGAAGATAATTTCCAAGAACTATAAAGAATACACCTAAAAGAAGAAATACCCATACTCTAATATCTAACATAACGCCTAAATTGTATACAATTGTAATTATATACATAGCAATTAAAATTACAGGTAAAAGCCATTTAGCAACGCCTGTAAACTTTTTGTTTGCTTCTTTATGCTTATCTGTTAAATCTACAGTTACACAAACAAATACTTGCATTAATACCATAAATATAGGCATACCAAATACAAATACTGCTTTGTTAAAGTAATTATCTGGATTGTTATTTACATCAAAGTGGATTGCTACTTGTTCTGGTAATGCATCGTATTGCCACAAGCCAACAAATATGGCTGCCAAGCAAAAAATACATGTTAAAATTAGTGTCTTAAAATCAATTTTCTTCATTATTATTTCCTCCTAATCCTTTTATCCATAATAAAAGTTCTTCAAATACAGAAATATTAAGTGTGTAATATATGTATTTCTTTTCTCTTCTCTCATACACTAAATCTGCATTTTTTAGCATAGATAGATGATATGAAACAGTAGCATTAGTAAGCTCAAACTTGCTTGCAATATCTCCTGCTGTCATGCTTGATTCTTTTAGCATTTCTAATATTTCACGTCTTACTGGATCAGAAATTGCTTTTAATGTTTCAGATATTCCCATACTTATTCTCCTTTCATTTAGAATTTTATCTAAATGTATTTTACTATACTTTCGTATATATGTCAATAGCCATTTAGAAATATTTCTAAATGACTATTATTTTTTGTTATATTTTTTTATTTATATTATTTTACATTAACTTTAAGCATTGTACTGCTATTTATTATTGGTAAACTGTATAACATTAATACGTCTTTACCTTCAAACTGTACATATTTTTCAACATAATCCATAGTTATATACCTTAAATCTACCACTGTTATTTTATTATAGTATGGTATTAATAATGGTATTAAACTACTAGAGAACGAATCTCTAAATATTACTAACTCTTTAGTTGTATCACTAAATACATTTGTTATTTCTATTAAACTTGAAGGTCCAGATAAAAATACATCATATGCATCTACTCCTGTAAGTTTTGCTTCATCATATACTGACTTTTCTCCATATTCTATATGATTTACCGCAGCACTATCTATTATATAATTTGAAAGATATGTTATTGTATCTTTAGGTACTACCCCACCTGCTTTAGAATATGACGCACCTGCAAAACCTTCGTGTGTTTTTGTTGTGTAATCTAATTCTATATATGGATTTCCCATATTTGGCATTAATGTTTTTACTACCTTATCTAGATTTTCTTGTTTCCAGTGTATATCTGTTTTATAGTAATCTTCAAGTGTAAGTACGCTTGTTACATCTATATAACTTCCGTTTATTTGTTTTAAGTCATTATACAGTTTTGTATAATCCGCTTTAAGATACTTATTTCCATCTAAGAAGTATGCTTTATCTGGAATTATTGAATAATATACATTTGATGATTGTAAATAATTTGCCCATATATAATTCATTTTATTTACAAAACCTTCTACCTCTTTTTGATTTATAGGATAAAGTTTATCTACTAGCTGTTCTCCTACTACATATACATTATTTGTATCTAACTTACCGTATACATTTCTGTTTATTAACGAATTTAACTTAATAAATCCGTTTCTAAATGGAAATTGATCAAGTAAGTAATCATCTATTTTTTCCGAATCTAATTCTGTTGGAAATTTTGCAAGTCTTCTTCTTTCAAAATATGAAAGGTCAGTGTCTGGTAATACTATAAATAGTACAAACATAAGGCCTATAATTATTAAAAATGTTATTGTTGTTATTTTATTCTTCATAAGCCTCACCTCTAAAACCTAAAGTAGATAAACGGATTAAATGAACTAGAAAGTAGTGATGCTGTAGATACTAGCATTACCACAAGTATAAACACGTATTGTGTAACACTTACTAGTTTTTCTCCATTCTTCTTTTCTATTAATTTACTTCCAACAAATTTAGCTATTGGTGTTGCAGAAATTAATGCAACTATTATTATAACCATATAATTTTTTATATAATACAATGTTTCAAAGTTTGCAAACTTGAGTCCTCCAAATCCAAACATACATTTAATGTAGTTTCCTACCGCTGGTAAATCTGGCATATTGAATATTACAAATCCAACCATTGTTACTATTATTGTATATAAATGAGATAATACTCCTTTTTTAAGGAACTTGTGTAAGAAATTCTTTTCTAACATTAAGAATGCAAAACAGTATAATCCCCATAATACAAAGTTCCAACTTGCACCATGCCAAAATCCTGTAAGCAACCAAACTGTTAGTAGATTTCTATACCATTTAAGTTTAGATACTCTATTTCCACCAAGTGGTATGTATATATAGTCTCTAAAGAATGATGTTAGAGACATATGCCATCTTCTCCAGAATTCTGTTATGCTTGTTGCAAATAATGGATGATCAAAGTTTTCTTTGAATTTAAATCCAAACATTGATCCAAGTCCTATTGCCATATCACTATAACCTGAGAAGTCAAAGTATATTTGCAATGTATAGCAAAGTGCTTCTACTATGTATGAAAGAACTGTTTTTTCTCCCATTCCTGCAAGCGTTGTTGCTAGTTCACCCATAGCATTTGCTACTAATATTTTCTTAGCCATACCGATACAGAATCTATATACTCCATATCCAAGTTGTTCCCATGACTCTTTTCTATTATCTACTGCTTCTGCCACATCTTTATATCTTACTATTGGTCCAGCTATAAGTTGTGGAA
>JAFXEC010000007.1 GCA_017521005.1 Clostridia bacterium
ATGATTGCACATGTAAACTTAATACCGGTTAATGAAATAGTTAATGGACAGTTTAAGAAGAGCAAACCACAAGATGTAGATAAATTTATGGGAATTCTAAATAGTTCTGGCGTAGTTGCAACAGTAAGACGTGAACTAGGTTCAGATATTGACGCTGCATGCGGTCAATTAAGACAAAAATATTTAGATGAACAAGAAAATAATAAATAATATACAATGTAAAGAAAAAAGAGGTGTTTAAGATAGTATATTCTAGAACAGATGTAGGAATAAAGAGACAAAATAATGAAGATTATATGTTAACATATAGTCTTGATGAGTCATGCTCTTTATACATTGTTTTAGATGGTATAGGAGGAGCTAGCGGTGGAGAGATAGCATCTAGAACTGCAGCGGAAAAAACACTAGAATATATAAAAGAACATTATCAAGAACAAAAAATAGAAGACATGTTAAAACTTGCTGTTAAATATGCAAATAAATGTGTATATGAAATAGCTAAATCAAACAAAGAATATAAAAACATGGGAACAACACTTACTATGCTTTTTGTAAAAGACGATGTGGGATACCACATAAGTGTAGGCGACTCGAGAATTTATGAATTGAAAGAAAATGCGATAACACTTCTAACAGAGGATGATACATATGTTAATGCACTTTTAAGAGATAATATAATATCTAGAGAAGAAGCAAAAGTTCATCCAGAAAGACACGTGTTAGTAAGAGCAATAGGAATTGCTAAAAACGTTAATTTTGATGTAAATAAGATAGAAAATATAAAAGGCAGAAGATTCTTACTTTGTACAGATGGTTTGACAACTACAAGTACAGATCAAGACATACTTCTAAAAATAGCAGACAGTAATGATGAAGATATTTGTAATATATTAGTAGATATGGCCAACGAAAAAGGCGGAGTAGACAATATTACTGTTATGTATGTTAAAGCGTAAGGGGGCGAAGAGTTGAATCTAGTTGGTAAGACTTTGTGTAAAAGATACGAAGTGCTAGAAGAAGTCGGCATAGGCGGAATGGCAACGGTATACAAAGCAAAATGTAATTTATTAAATAGATTTGTTGCAATAAAAGTTCTTAAAGACGAATTTGCAAAAGATGCAGAATTTGTTAAAAAGTTTAGAGCAGAAGCGCAATCAGCAGCAGCTCTTACACATCCTAATATAGTATCAGTATATGATGTTGGCGAAGAAGATGGAATAAACTATATAGTTATGGAACTTTTAGTAGGAGAAACACTAAAAGATTATATAGATCATCATGGAAAATTATCTAACGAAAGAACGTTAAAATATGCAAGCCAAATAGCGTCAGCGTTAGAAGCTGCTCATAGTTCTAAAATAGTACATAGAGATATAAAACCACATAATATAGTACTTGCAAATAACAATACTGTTGCAAAAGTAACAGACTTTGGAATTGCTAAAATGAGCTCAAATGAGACTATTGCAAACGGTAGTCAAACAATGGGTTCTGTACATTACTTCTCACCAGAACAAGCTAAAGGTGGATATACAGATGAAAAAACAGATATCTATTCTTTAGGTGTTGTAATGTATGAAATGGTAACTGGAGAAGTTCCATTTGAAGCAGATACTCCAGTATCTGTTGCATTAAAACAGATACAAGAAGAGCCGATAGAACCAAAAGAAAAAGTTCCAACAGTAACAAATGCTTTAAATAAAATAATACTTAAAGCAATGGCTAAGAATACAAGTGAAAGATATCAGACGGCATCAGAACTGTTAGATGATATATTTGCAGCTATGAACAATGTAGATATAGAAGAAAAAACAGAAGATGTAGTAGTTGGATTTAAGAAAGGTTCTACACAAGTTGTTCCAGTAATAACTAAAAAAGATTTGCAAGACAACTTAAATGATGGAAATGTCACATCAAGAAAAAGCGAAAGAGTTGGCAAGAAAATAGAAGAACTTGAAAACGATAAGAGCGAAAAGAGAAGAATTGATAGCTTAAATGAGAGTCCTAAACAAAGAAAGGCTAAAATAATTAAAAGAATAATTATAACTCTAATAATAATTTTAGTGCTAGCTGGAATAGGTTTCTTAACATATAAATTAGTTGAAACTATTAAAGAAAACAATAAACCAATCGTAGTTGAAAAAGTTGATGTTGCACCAGATTTAGTTGGTAGCGATTATGAAGAAGCAAGAGTTAAATATGAAAAACTAGGTTTAATAATTAAGATAAGTAAATACGAAGAAACAGATGAATTTCCGGCTGGTCAAATCCTTGATCAAAATATTAAAAAAGGTGAAAAAATAACAGATGGAAAAATGACAGTTGTAGTTGCAAAAGGCGTTAAGAAAATAGCGATGCCAGATGTAGTTGGTAAAGACTATAAGGTTGCTAAATATGAACTTGAAGCTTTAGGATTTAAAGTGGATATAAAAAATGTAGTAAGCGACAAAGTAGAAAAAGATTTAGTTGTAAAACAATCACTTAAACACAAAGAACAATTTGTAACAGGTACAAAAGTATTGTTAGAAGTTAGTGAAGGTGATGGAAAAGATAGAATAATAGTTCCAAGTGTAATTGGAAATACAGAAGCGTCAGCTAAATCTAAATTACAAAAATTAAAATTAGTTGTTAATGTTTCTTACGTTAACGATCCAAGTAAGAGCGATGGAATAGTTGTTTCACAAAGCCTTAAAGAAAATAAAGAGGTAGTAGAAGGAACCGTTATAGAAATCACAGTAAACAGACTAGAAAAAACTAAAAATGTAACAATTAAACTAAAAGATTATACAGCAAATATGGAAGATGAAAGCATAAATGTTAAAGTAAAAGCTCAAGTTGAGGGTGTTACAAATACAATACATAGTAGAACACATACAAAAGGCGAAAATGGTTATGAGAACTTTACAGTTGAAGTAAATGGATTCTCAACAGCAAAATTAACGATATATATAAATGATAAAGTAGTAGAAACAGTTACAATTTCTTTTTAAGTAACATAGGAGGAATATATGAAAAAAATAGCTATAATGACAGCCGGTGGTGATTGCCCAGGTCTAAACGCAGCAATTAAGGCAGTAGTAATGAGTGCGCATAATAAAGGTGTACAAGTACTTGGAGTGCAAGATGGCTACAAAGGATTTGTAGAAGGATGGTATAAGGAACTAACACCAAAAGATGTAGAAAATATTGAATTATTAGGTGGGACTATACTTGGTTCATCAAATAAGGAATGCCCATTTTACTATTTAGTAGATAAAACTAATATGAAATATGTGGACAAGACTGATGAAGCTATAGCAAAAATAAAGAAACAAGGTGTAGAAGGCCTTATAGTTGTAGGCGGAGATGGCACACTTGATTCGGCTAGAGTTATTAGCGAAAGAGGATTACCAACAGTAGGTATTCCTAAAACAATAGATAATGATATGGCTGCAAGTAATCCAACAATAGGCTTTGATACAGCTGTTGGAAATGTTGTAGATGCAATAAATAAAGTGCGTTCTACAGCAGACTCTCACAGAAGAGTTATTGTTGTAGAAATAATGGGAAGAACATCGGGATACCTTACACTTTATGGTGGCTTTGCAGGTTGTGCAGATATAATACTTTTACCAGAACAAGACTATGATTTAGATGGAGTTTGCGAAAAAGTAAAAGAAGTAGCTTCAAGAAGACGTTCTGTAATAATAGCAGTGGCAGAAGCTGCAAAAGAATTAGGTAAGTCTGAAACTGTAGCTAAGATGATAAACGATAGTTTTGAAAAGAAAAGATATGGCGGTATAGCTGAAAAATTAGCTGATGAGATAGAAACTAAAACAGGAATAGAATGTAGATATGTTGCTTTAGGACATGTTCAAAGAGGAGGAACTCCTAACCATAATGATATAATTACAGCATCAATGCTTGGAAGTTACGCATACGAACTTTTAACAACAGGCGAGTATGGATATATAGTAGGAGTAGATGGCGAAGAACTTAAAAAGATGGAATTCCCTAAAGACGAAATAAATGCAAGACTTTTAGATTTAAATACGCATCCGTTAGTAAAAACAGCGAAAGCAGTTGGAGTATATTTCGGAGAATAATGTAGAAAATAATGCAAGAATAACTAGTAGAAATACTAGTTATTTTTTATACTAAAAATAATTTATAAAAATTTAAAGAAAAAACGAACTTTTGTTTGACAAACATAAGTTTATCATATATAATAAAACAAACATTAGTTTAGGAGGTAATTTTTGTGGGAAAAAGAGAAGATACAGTAAAAAATGAAGAGAATATATTAAATTATATTAGAAAGCAAGTGGAAGAAGTGGGATATCCACCAACAGTAAGAGAAATATGTGCAGCTGTTGGATTAAAATCTACATCTTCAGTTCATTTGTACTTATCTAGACTTGCAGAAAAAGGATTAATATCTAAAGGAGATCTTAAGACAAGAGCGCTAAAAGTAGTTGGACAAACAATGTCTAGCGAGATTCAAGATCCAGATATGATAGAGGTACCGTTAGTAGGACAAGTTGCAGCTGGTCTACCTATTCTTGCAGAACAAAACATAGAAGAATATGTTAAGCTTCCAATTAGCATGGTAAAACAAAATGCTAAACAAGAAGGAACATATATGCTTAAAGTTAAAGGCGATAGTATGATAAATGTTGGTATTTATTCTGGAGACTACATTATAGTTGCTAAGACAAATACTGCAGAAAATGGTCAAATAGTTGTTGCGTTAATAGAAGATGAAGCAACAGTTAAAACTTTCTATAAAGAAAAAGATCATGTAAGACTACAACCAGAAAACGATTCTATGGATCCAATCATAGTTACAGATGTTCAAATAATTGGTAAGGTAGTAGGATTAATAAGAAGATTCTAAAATGTAAACAGAGTAGATGTTGTGCTACTCTGTTTTCCTTTTTGGAACATGTCTAAACTTTTTGCATAATATAAAGTATACCGGAGGTATTTTATGCTTAAAGATTTAAAAGTAGGTTTAGGAATAACTGGATCTTTTTGTAACTTCTCTAAAATTAAACCTGAAATAGACATGTTAAAGGCTCATGGTATAAATGAGATATTACCTATTGCATCATATGCAACGCTAAATGAAACAAATAGATTTTCTAATCCAGAATATATAAAAGAACTGCTAGAAAAAGAAACAGGAAAAGAAATAGTAGACACGATATCTAAAGCAGAACCTATAGGACCAGAAAATTTAGTAGACTTAATTGTAATAGCACCGTGTACAGGAAATACTTTAGCAAAACTTAATTTGGGTATTACAGATACACCTGTTTTAATGGCGGTAAAAGGACATATTAGAAATAATAAACCTGTTGTAATAGGTATTTCTACAAATGATGGACTGGGTGCAAACGGGGAGAATTTAATGAATCTTCTTAATACTAAAAACATATATTTTATTCCTTTTGAACAAGATAGCCCAGATAAAAAACCAAAGTCTTTAGTCTATGATTACACTAAACTTATAGACACAATAAAACTAGCTCTTGATGGAAAACAAATACAACCTTTATTTATAAAATAACAAGTAAATAAAACCTAGAGAAATATGCTCTGGGTTTTATCTTTTTACTGTACATTAAAGCACAAATATTGTATAATAATCTCGTATAATAATATGCTAAATTACAGGAGAAAATAGTATGAAAAAGTTAGTAGAAAAGATAAAGGAAAATATATGGGAGCTAGTTATATTTTTAGGAACAGTTCCATTTGTATATGTAATTTTAAGTGG
>JAFXEC010000048.1 GCA_017521005.1 Clostridia bacterium
TAGCATCACTACTAATTGGAACATTTATGGTTTTTGTAAGTTTCAAAACAATAAGAAGTGGTTTTGAATCTATATTAAATAAAGAAAGTTTAATATTTTCATTTATATTATTAATTGTTCCAGTGGTAACAATAATAGTAAAAAGCTTATTATTTATGTATTGCAAGAAGTTAGCTAAAACAAATAATTCATTGTTATTAGAAGCAAATGCTAAAGACCATAGAAACGATATATTATTATCTATTGGTGTACTTATAGGTATTATAGCAAGCAAACTAGGATATACATATGTAGATGGTTTGGTAGGTATAGCAATATCTGGTGTTATTGTAGTAACAGGTATTACAATAATTAAAGAAGCATTTGATGTATTAATAGACAAATGTATAGATGCGGAAATTGTAGACGAAATGAAAAAGAAAATAGAAGAAATACCTGGAGTAAATCACATAGATAGTATTAAATCTAAACCAACTGGTACTCTTCATATGATGATAATAAAAGTATCTGTAAATCCAGATATGACAGTAAGAGAAAGTCATAAGATAGCAGGTATGATAAGAGAACTAGTGTGTCGTAACGATAATGTTTATGATGCAGTTGTACATATTAATCCAGATGAATAAGAAAAGTATAAATAGAATAATCGAAAAGCAATGCAAATATACTTGTGTTGCTTTTTGTCGTTTTATGGTATAATCTAAAGTATGTTAAAACATACTAAAGAGGTAATAATATGAAAAAAACAAAGAAGAGTGGAGCAGCTCTTTTAATAGATATAATAATAGAAATATGTGTGTTAATAATGGTAACTTGCTTTTTAATGTATTACACTGGGTATTTCAAAAACGGCGTAGTGCTATATACAGGTGTAACGGCGTTTACAATAGTATATCAATTAGGATTAAGGCTAGAGTTTGGGGTTATAACAACGAAATTTAAGGAAAAATTAAGCACTAAACAATTTTTATTTAAGGAAAGAAAGTTTGAACAAAAATTATATAAATTTCTTAAAGTAAAAAAGTGGAAGTCTAAAGCATTAACATATGATCCAGACGCTTTTAATCTTAAAAAGAATACAAAAGAGCAAGTGCTACAAACAATGCTTAAGTCTGAACTAGATCATTGGATAAATGAACTTATATCTTTATCTACATTGTTATTTGCACTTATATGGGGAGAATTTGCAATATTCTTAGTAACATGTATACTAGCGATGTTATTTGATGCACAGTTTATATTAATACAAAGATTTAATAGACCAAGAATTGAAAGGTTAATTAATAAGGAAAAGAGAATAAAAGCCAAAAAGAAAACAGCATAAAAAAATAAAGCCGTTAAGAAAAGTCTTAACGGTTTTATTTGGTGCGCGATCGGGGACTCGAACCCCGGACCAATAGATTAAGAGTCTACTGCTCTACCAACTGAGCTAATGGCACATCAGCTACGATATTTATTATAACAAAAAGAAAATAAAATGTAAAGTGAAAAATAAAATAAAATGGTAAAAATAAAGAAAAACGGTATAACCTGTTGGCTATACCGTAAGGAAATTAGCATAAAGCTGAAACATAGTGCGGAATTATTTCACGCAATTTGTTAAGCCGTTCGTTAATTTCTTCAAGAGATGATGGGGAATCACAAGATGCTACATATTCATCATAATGTTCTGCTCTATAAACGAGCAGTTTTTCCCATTCTTTGAACACAGCAAGCTTCTTGGTCATTTTTTCTCTGGTTTCTTGACGTTTGTCAAAAGCTTCATCCCAACGATTAGCTCTAGCTGTACGACCTCTATATGAACTGTGAATGATTTTAGAGTATACAGCTTCTGCAACTGTTGTAGAGAGAATGTTTTCAGCAATGCCGCGCCAGAGAATGTTGGATACCATTCTTCCTGAAAGGTCGTGATTTGCACCGACACATTCAAATGTTAGATAAGGGCTAGAAAGGTACTCTTTTGCAAGTAACCAGATCGACCTTCGATCAACATCTTTCGATTTCATTTTCTGCTTTAACCTCCAAATTTATTTGTGGTACTATTTTTAATAACGCATATATTATATCACACTTAACATAAAAATACAAATCTTATATTAATAAATAGGGTAAAAAGGAAAAACCTGACTGCATATTTGCAATCAGGTTTAAATCCTTTTGTTAGGACAGGGCTTCGATTTTTCTTATGACTTCGTCGAGTTTATACTGAAGTTCTTCAAGAGAAGGGCCATCGTTTTCTTCTATAAAGTAGTTATCGTAGCTTGCAATTGCATGCTCGTAATACTCTTTAAGGGCCTCAAGGTTAAGAAGTTCTTCTTGAATCTTTGCTTCGCGTTCTTGTTCTTTAATAAACTCATCACGTCTGTCAAAAGCTTCATCCCACCGCAGTTTCCGTTGGTACCAACCGATAGAGGGCTTATCCACAATCTTGTTATAGATGCATTTAGCGACTCTCGTATCGATAATATTCTCAGCTACTCCTCGCCAGAGAATGTTGGAAATGGTTGTTGCGGTTGTCCGGTACTTCGTAGCAATGGTCTTTAAGGATACGTAAGAACCAGAGAGGTACTCACTTGCCATTCTACGAATTGTGCGTTCATCGACATTCTTTACTACAAGTGCCATGTTTTTACCTCCAAATTTATTTGGGATCCGTGCTATAACCACTAATTTAATTATAACATTTTTTATAGTTAAATTCAATAAGTTGTTCTAACAAAATACAGTATGTAGAATACCGCGTAGAGTTGAAATAGTATTCATATTGTGATATAATCTATGAAGTCCTAATAGAATATTAAAGGGTGGATTTATGAAAGTAGAATATAATAAAATTAAAGAATATATAGATGAATCAAAGGTTAGATTTAACGAGCCAATGGAGAAACACACAACACTAAAAGTAGGTGGACCAGCAGACATACTTGTATTACCAGAGAATGTACAAGATGTGATAGACGCAATGGAGTTTGCAAAGAAATATGATGTGCCTGTAACTGTTATAGGTAACGGAAGTAAATTACTTGTACTAGATGGTGGGATTAGAGGATTAGTAATTAAGCTAGGAAGTAAATTCTCTAATATAGAAGTAAACGGAGAATATATTACAGCAGAGATTGGACTTAGTATGCCACGTCTAGCTATAATTGCAAAAGATAATGAACTTACAGGTTTAGAATTTGCATCAGGTATACCAGGATATCTTGGTGGTGGCGTATTCATGAATGCTGGAGCATATGGCGGAGAACTTGGAAATGTAATAGAAGAAGTTACATATCTAGACAAGAATAATGAAGTTAAGACACTAACTCATGATGAATTAGAATTTGGATATAGATCAAGCTATTTCAAGAATCATAAAGACGAAGGAAATATAATTCTTCAAGCTAAATTTAAACTTACTAAAGGTAATAAAGAAGAAATAGAAGCTAAGATGAAAGAAAATAATGATTCTAGAAAAGCTAAACAACCTTTAGAGTATCCAAATGCAGGAAGTACTTTCAAAAGACCAGAAGGATATTTTGTTGGAAAGCTTATAGATGATTTAGGACTAAAAGGCTATAGAATTGGTGGGGCAGAAGTTTCTACTAAGCATTCAGGCTTTATAGTAAATGTAGATCATGCTAAAGCAAAAGATGTATTGGATTTAATTAATTACATCAAAGAAAAAGTATTTGAGGCAAACAAAGTTAAACTAGAAGAAGAAATAATAATACTTGGAGAGGAAGTTTAAGAGAAAAAATGAAAGCATTTTTAGAGTGGTTAAAGCCAGGAATAAAAGTAAAACGTTATGTTATATTACAAATTTTATCTGTTGTATTATTAGGTTATACAACATATAAATGTTTTGGTGAACAAGGCCACGGTAAAGAAAGAATAATAGCATATATAGCATTAATTACTATATCGCTATTTACAACAGTATATTCGTTTATACTAGCTCAAAGAAGTATTCTTAAAATAACATTAAAGAATATGGCATACAAAGAGAAAAATGGAGATATCCGTAAATTGTTATTTACAGAATCTATGTTAAAAAAAGGACCTAAGGTAGTTATAATAGGTGGTGGTAAAGGACTATCTAATATACTAAGTGGTCTTAAAGAATTTACATCAAACATCACATCAATTGTAGCAACTTTTGATGATGGCGGTTCTACAGGAAGAATAATGCAACAAATAGACACATTACCACCTGGAGATATTCGCAGAAGTATAATAGCATTATCTGAAGTTGAACCTTGTATGGAAAAACTTTTAAGCTATAGATTTAAGGATGGTAAAATAGATAATCATTCGTTAGGTAACTTAATGATAGTTGCTATGACAGAAGTTATGGGTGGTTTTGCACCAGCTGTACAAAAAATAGCGGAAATATTTAGAGTAAAAGGCAAGATACTTCCAGTATCATTAGATAAAGCAAAGCTTTGTGCAAGCTTAGAAAATGGTGAACTTGTTGTTGGTGAAGATAATATTAGACCAAGAGCTTTAGAAGCTAAAAGTAGAATTAAACAAATATTCTTAAAGGATACTGAAGCTGATCCAGCACCAGGTGTACTTGAAGCAATAAAAGAAGCAGATGTTATAGTAATTGGACCAGGAAGTCTTTACTCAAGTGTTATTTGCAACTTACTTGTAAACGATGTAAGTAAAACAATAATACAAAGTAAAGCTAAAAAGGTTATGATTTCAAACATAATGAATGAACCTGGTGAAACTACAGGTTATACACTTGCTAAACATGTTAACGAAGTTGAAAGATATCTAGGTAAACAAGCATTAGATTATGTAATTGCTAATAATGGAGAAATTACAGAAGATATGATATTAGACTTTAACCA
>JAFXEC010000049.1 GCA_017521005.1 Clostridia bacterium
ACTAAAAAAGGGCTAAAAAAACTAGAAGCGGGTGTAAATCTTACTAAACTTGCTGGGCTTAAAGCAGATGATATGGTTTCTAAAGAATACTTTTCTCACTCTTCTCCTACTTACGGAGATCCGTTTAAGATGCTTACAAACAACAAAGTAGAATACAAAACAGCCGGAGAAAATATTGCAGGCAATCCTAGCTTAGAAAATGCAGTAAATGCCTGGTTAGAATCTGAAACACACAAACAAAATATCTATTCTAACTCATATAACTATCTAGGAATAGGAGTTGCTAAAAGCCCTATATATGGATACATAATCGTAGCTATGTTTATTGGACAATAAAAAATACCCCATAGGGGTATTTTTATTTTCTCTTTTTTTCTTTTTATTATTCTTTATATATGTAACTTTGCTAAAATTATTCTTCCAAATTTCTTTGTATTTAGAAATAATTTTATATTTTCTTTTATGCCAGCTTTAATAGCTCCTCTTACTGCTTTAGCTACCTTTCTTTTATCCTTCTTTTTCATTTTTATATTAGTTGGATACATCTACTAAATCATTCCCTTCTATCCTTACAGATATATTTCTTTCTTTTAATAATTCCTTAAATTTATTTTCTACTAGATTATCTTTGAGTATAGTTGAAAAGGTAACTACTATATCATTTTCATATGATACTATACCACATTTAATCTTTTCCGCCCAGTCCGGTGAAAGTATTACAAAGTATCCATCTACATATGGCTTATACTCATCTTCCACACTTACTATTCCTACGTTAGAAAATGATGTTGTAAACTTTCTTTTAACCTGCATAGAACCAATTCTAAATGCTAGTTTTTTTAATACTAGAGGCACTATTCTTACAAATATGTTATTTGTACTTCCAGCGTCTTTTGTTATTGTAGAAAGAATTTTATCTAGTATTAATTTCTTTTCAAACTCTTTTTTCACTAAAATTAGCACATCATCAAAAGTATACACTTTCTTCTCTTTTAACGCAATACTAACTTGCATATATGAAAAGAAATTTGAAATGGTTTCTGTCTTAATATATTTTTTAAGATTAATTGGAACAGAAATATTTATTGGTCTTTTACCATTATATATTCTGTAATTTGTTTCATATATTGAATAAGCTATTAAAGCTACTAGATATTCTGAAAGGCTACATCCAACACTTCTTGCATACTCTTTTAATTCTTTAAGGTTAATTATATTGTGTGTTATTCCATATTCGCCTTTATCTAATTCTTCACCTTGAAGCATATACGCCTTTTTTATTTTTTTAGTTTTAACTCTTTTCTTAACATAGCTTTTCTTATATGCATCCTCCGTATCCTCAGACATTCTTCTAAACTCTTTTTTATGTTCCGGAATTTCATTTGGATACTTCATTTCAAGATATCTATACACAATTTCATTTAAGAATAATATAGCGCCATTTCCATCAGTCAAGGCATGAAATACTTCTAAATTAATCTTTTTATGAAAATATGTAACCTTAAACAGGTATTCATTATTTGCTTTATCGTTTATCTTCTTAAATGGATAATCTACTTCTTCTGACACTACCGGAAGCAATTCGTTTTCTTCAAAATAGTACCAAAAAAGGCCAGTCTTAAGTTTTACTTTATATGCTCTATATTTACTAATAGCAAGTTCTGTTGCTTTTTGCAAAAGTTCCTTATCTATGTTTTCTTTTAGAAGCACAGATAATCTATATATAGAGCTGTACTTTTTGTTAGAAGCTAAAGTAAAAACTTTCGCTTGATCATCAAGTTTTCTCCAATAAGCTCTTTTTATTATTTTTTTCTTCATTTTATATTACTTTTATTCCCTTTAATGCGAGTATTATATAATAAAAAAATATAATTAGCAACTGGTGCTAATTATATTTATACACATATTCTTAAATTGTCTATTTTTATTCTATTTTTTCTTTATTTCTTTTTCTAAATAACTATTATACTTGTTACTGTTAGCGTGACAAATTGCAATTGCTAAAGCATCTGTAGTATCGTCAATTTTAGGCATTTTATCTAGTTTTAATATATCTTTTACCATATATTCCACTTGATCTTTTTTTGCTCTACCATAGCCTACTAATGCTTGCTTTACTTGAAGTGGTGTATATTCACTTATCTTTATACCATGTTTTTCTAATGTACAAAGCACTACACCTCTTGCTTCTGCAACTTGTATACCTGTAGTTATATTTTGATTAAAGAATAAATCTTCTATTGAAGCTTCATCTATTTTATTTCTAGATAGAACTTCTTCTAAATCTTCTTCTATCTTCTTAAGTCTTAAAGAAAGTCTTTCTTTTGCAGGAGTAGTAATACATCCATATTCTACCGTTCTAAACTTGTTATTTCTATATTCTATTATTCCATAACCTAGTCTTCCAAAACCAGGATCTATTCCTAATATGTACATATACTACCTCCTTTTTCTTAAGTTAACATATCAAAAGCACGGATAAGTTCTGCATTAGTCATGGCAGATACCGTATTACCAATTGCTTTTTTAGTTTTTTCATTATATTTATATTTAACTGTTCCGACCGTATTTTTACCTATTTCTTGGAACGCATCTTTAACAAGATTGTATGCTAATTTTTGGCTTGCGCGTGTTACGCCCATTTGTCTTAAATTTGCTTTTAAGAAATGCACTAACAAGTGTGGATAAACATATCCATCATACCTTGGTGAATTTATTTCTCCAAGTCGCATTCCTAATGCGGTATACAGTTTCTTAAATGCAGTATCCATAAGTTTCATACTTACATTACCGTCATGTATTACTTTATATGACAAACTAAGTGCAAATAACATATCTACTGTTGCATAAGATTCTGCGTCCTTTTCGTATTTAAGAACCGCTTTTTCTTCATCCCAAAATTCTTCTTGAATTTTGTATTTTACATTTTCTGAAACATTATATATATATTCTGAATTTTCACCAAACTTATCTGCTAAATCCACATATATTCTAAGTGCATTATACCATAAAGCATTAAGTTTAATATATTTCTTCCCATCTACCACAAGTAAATTATCTTTTTCATCAGCATACATGTTATCTAATCTTCTGTTTAACAACTCATAAATATTATCTCTAATAAATGAATAGAAATCTTTTATTTCCTCTTTAGAAGATTCTGTAATAGCTACATATCTATTTAATGCTTCTATGTATAACAGTATGGCTTCACATCTATCTACATCTTCTAATTTGTATGTTGTATCTTTGAGCTTTATCATCATACTCTCTAGTATTTTATGCGCCTCTTTATATCTTCCAAGCAATAAATAATTTCCTTCTATTGAAACTATCATATTCTTTACATATTCTTTAGAATCATAAATTGGCGGCATAGATTCTAAAAGTACAAATTGTCTTTTTTCTTTATCTATATATTGAAGTGAATATGCAGTTTTGGCTAAAGATTTAAGTTCATAATACATTTCATCAATCGAATGATAACGCATATCATCTCTATCCTTAATGTCCATTTCCATATTCATAGATTCACATGCTTGTACATTTATATCTTCTGTAGATACAAATATTAAAAATGTTGATGTGTTCATATTCTTAACATGTGATTCAAATACACCTGGTATAAACAAATCTTCTACATATGTTTTAATGTTTCCAAAACTATCTTCATAATCTGAATTTACCCCAGATAAATATGTTTCTTTTTTATCATAACGCATATTTGGAGATTTTATGTATAAATTTAATTTATCTGTAATGCTTAAAGCAACTTTAGCAGCTGTTGGCGCATAACCACTTGTAAACTTCATATCACTTTGACGTTTTAATGTAATTAAATTTCTCTTAGTTACACATGGCATTGCAAAGAATTTTACCATTTTCCCCGTGTTATTAGTTACAGCATAATCTATACATAAAAGTTTACTGTTTGGATCTAATTTAAATTTCTTAACTATTCTGCAACCATGTATATTATATGTATATGTTGGCACCGGGTCGTTTGTAAATTCTTCTAAATACTCTACTCCACCATAATTTTCTTCACTTGTCTTTACATCCATTATGTCGTATCTTTCGTGGTCTATTATTACATACTCTATCATTTTAGATAGATATATATCATTACCTTTTGGTGTTTGGTTTATATATAAACCATGATAGGGTGCAAAATTTGCACCCGTAACTGAAGTATTTATATATATTCCTTGATTGTTTGATTCTACGTATTCTACCCTTGTGTCATCAGTCAAGGTTTTATTTGTTCTTTTATATATCATGTATCTTCCCTCTCATTTTAGGAATTCTTTTCTTCTTCCGTTCTTTTTCTTCTTTCTAACTCAGCGTTAATTATTTTTTCTTTAGTTTCAGGACTAATTCTGCTAACAATTTTTTTCTTCTTTTTAGAATTCTTTCTTTTTAATAAGTTTAGAGAACCAATTCCTTTAGTTTTAGCGATTTCTACAATTATTTCAGCAACTCTTAAATTATCATGTAAAATAGAATTTGGAGCTGTAATAACCAAGTCCTCTTCTATAACAGATATAGTTCTGTTTTTAATGTTTTCTAAATCTATTGTTACTGGAGTTGAAGCTCCTTGGTTAAAGTCTAATATCATATCTTCTGTAATTTCTCCATTATTAGCAATTACATAATCTAATGCTTGTTTACCTAGATATCTTTCAACTTCGTTAACATGTTTAGCAAGTGTATAACCAGTAGTTTCACCAGGTTCATTCATTATATTTGAAATCATAACCTTTTTAGCTTTACTTTGTATTATTGTTTTACTTACATCATTTACAAGCAAATTGCAAATAACACTTGAATAAAGGCTTCCTGGTCCAATTACTATAACATCTGCTTCTTTTATTGCTTCAAGTACACCTGGTGCTGGATCGGCTTCAGTATCCTTTAAGAATATTTGTTTAATTCTACTTTTAGATTCTAAAGCTCTTGGTCTAATGTTATCTTCACCAACAACAAGCTCACCATTTTCTAAGCTTGCACAAAGCTTTGCTTTATCTAAAGATACAGGAAGTATTTTCCCTTTTACTCTAAATATTTCTGCTATTTTTTGTACTGCTGGTGCAAAACCGCCCATAACTTCTGTCATAGCAACTATCATAAGGTTACCTAAAGAATGGTTATCTATTTTACCATCTTTAAATCTATAACTTAGAAGTTTTTCCATACAAGGTTCAACTTCAGATAATGCTATTATACTTCTACGAATATCTCCAGGAGGTAATGTATCTATTTGTTGCATTATTCTTCCTGTAGAGCCACCATCATCAAAAGTTGCTACAATTGATGTGATGTTTGATGTAAATTCTTTAAGCCCACTTAATATGTTAGATAGTCCTTTTCCTCCACCTATAATAACAACTTTAGGTCCTTTTTTTAACATAGATTCTGTAAATAACAATTTACGGATATCTCCATTTTTCTCTTTGTATGCCATATTCTTTAATGTTATTTTAAGAATACTTCT
>JAFXEC010000050.1 GCA_017521005.1 Clostridia bacterium
CTACTACTTTTTTAGTTGCTCCAGTAACACTTTCCACTGCCCCTATTGCCCCTTTAACAATATTTTTTAGCGTTTTATCTATTCCTTTTGTATTTATATGCATAAATCTTTACCTCATTTACATTATATAATTACCATAAACGCATTAAAAGTGCAAGAAAAAGTTAGCATTATTAAATGCTAACTTTTTTTATTTATTCATCTTTTATAGTATATTCCATATTCTTAAATATTTCTTTTACTTCTTCTGTTTCTTCATAATTTGGATTGCTCAACATTGTATCTTTTAGCGTATTCTTTAATTTATCACAGCAAGGTTTGAATGTTGCAAACGTAATTCCACCACCTATTACTCCACCTATTACAGGAATAGATTTTTTTGCTATACCCGCTAACATCTCTTTACTCATTTTTACTCCAAACCATTTTGCAGTACTTTTAACAATAGGATAAATTGTTCCCTTAGTCAATGCGGTTTTCATTATTTTTTTACCAACACCCTCTGCTAATCCTTTCGCCATAACTTTAATTGCATTGTTTGCGCCTGCTACTCCATACATAGTACCTAAACAAATAATTAATGTATTTAATGTTTCTGTATCAAAGTTATGTTCCTTCTCTATTGCATTTATTTCAGGGAATCCATATAAATACATAAGCTTTTGTGCTGCTCTTAACATATATCCGTAATATTGAATTATATCCGCCGGAATTGTTGCTACCATTGCTACACCACCAGGTGTGCCCAATGCTGCTGAAATGCCAGATACACAATTACGTTCAAATTTTATAACTTCATCTGCAATTTTATTTATATCTTCTAACTTCATTCCTGCTTGCATTGGAGTTGTTGCTACTGCTTTGTCCACAATCTCCTTTTTGTATTTTTTAGCGAATTCCTTTCTTAAGAATTCTTCTCTATTTATTCTTATCCCCGGTGTTTTTAAACCTAATACGATGATATCTTCTATATCTACTTGTCCATCTCCATTTGCATCCATTTTTTCAGCCACTTTATCTTTAGTTTGAGTGGCTATAGCTTTAGATTTATTTGCTAATTCCTTTGCCTTTCTTGATGTATTTTCTACTGAATTTATTGTTCCTTTGGCAATTTTTCTTACCTTTTTTTCTATTTCTTTTTTATCTATCTTCATAAATCTTCCCTCCCTAATATATACTTTGTAAATTACGCGAATTTCTTTATGGTTAAATACTAACACAGTTTGTATTTATTTTCAATCATTATTTTGTACAATTAAGCAATAAAAAAACTCTCACTTTCGTGAGAGAAAAGATAAACTTTTTTTACTTGGAATTTACCAAGCTTGTGTTTTGACTGCGCGTACGATTGTACCAACATCTCCTATCTGGATCCATACCATAATGGTAAGGTCTCCATGCTGAATAGCGAGGATGGTATAACCATCACTTCTCATATTCACTTCGATAGGTTGCATTCTACAAACACTCTCGAGAGAGATAACCTCCTTCTTAAAGTGATCGTCGATTGCCTTCTTTACGAGTTTTGCAGTGCTAATGTCCAACATTTTTTGTACCTCCAATAAAATTATTTTTTTCTTGTTGCTTGGACTATGTAGAAACTGGAGTAAAAATAGTTTCAACATACATATATTATACCATATTATGTTAACTTTTTCAAGGCTATATAAAAAGCAGGCACCTTTAAGTACCTGCTAAAATTGGTGACCCATACGGGAATCGAACCCATGATTCGGCCTTGAGAGGGCCGCGTCTTAACCGCTTGACCAATGGGCCTCAAACATGGTTATATTATACTCACTTTGAGTTTTATTGTCAAGAAAAACGAGAAAGAATTATCCTCTTTCTCGCTTTTATTTCAATATATAATTATACTAAAGTTTTAGGTTCTACTGTAAATCTAATTCCTGTTTTTTCTGCTCCATCTATTGTTACTTCTGTAAATGATGGTGAACATACTATGTCCATTCCTGATTGAACCATAAATCCTCTAGCGATTGTTACCGCTTTAACTGTTTGATTTACTGCTCCTGCTCCTATAGCTTGTACTTCAACTTTACCGTTTTCTTTTACCAATCCTGCAATTGCACCTGCTACTCCATTAGGACTAGACTTTGCTGATACTTTTAATATTTCCATATATTCCTCCTTTGTACCTCGTATTTACTACACTTTTATTATATCTAATAAGATTTTTTTATTCAATAGATATTGTCGGAAAATGTAGAAATATTTTACACATTATATCTCTTTATACTAATTGCTTTATGAGTAGTATCATCTGTCTCTACTATGATACTGTGAAGTGTTGCGTTATTAGTACTACACTCATACTTTATCTTTTCTCCAGTAACAAATCTTGCTACTGCTATATCTGTTCTAAGGCCTAATACACTATCATCTGGACCTGTCATACCAACATCGGTTATATATGCCATCCCAGTATCGAAAATTCTTTCATCTGCAGTTTGTACATGTGTATGTGTCCCAAAAACACATGTTACATCATTCTTTAAATAATTTCCCATAGCAATCTTTTCAGCTGTTGCTTCTGCATGGAAATCTAAGAATATATAGTCTGCTTTTTCCTCTTTAAGTTTATCTACTAATTCTCTTGCAGTCTTAAATGGATCTGCTACAAACTCATTATTTATTTCGCCCAAGTGTACCTTACCTAAAAGGTTCATAACACCAACTCTTACACCATTTTTTTCTATTACTACCGAACCTTTACCTTCAAGGTTAGTTACATTTCCTGGTATTAAAAGTCTTCTTTCGTGTTTGTACAATTCTCTTGCTTCTTTTCTATAATATATATGATTTCCCATTGTTACAACATCTGCACCAACGGAATATAAATCATTTAGTTCTTTATCTTTTATTCCTCTACCACCTGTAGAGTTTTCTCCATTTATTATTATAAAATCTATTCCTTCGTTTTTTACGATATCTGGAACATGTCTTTTAAGTGCATTGACACCACTTGCTCCAACTATATCTCCTATTATTAAAAATTTCATTTCAATTCTCCTTCTTATGATATTCTAATACATGTATTTATGTTTGTCAAATGAGAAGTTATATTTTAATTTTAATATTTTCACTAAAAACCGTGACTTTTAGGCCTTTGTGTGATATAATGTTACCATAAGTTTTGAAACAACCTAAAATTAATATTTAAGGAGAATTAAAAATGATCGAATTTTTTGTCTTTTTTGTAATTGCTTTTATAGCATTTGTCTTCTACAAGTACGGTATCAAAACCCTATTTGGTGGAAAGTCCGTCAAGCAAGATTTTCAAGAAAAAGTTGAAATTTTTTCATACGACTTCAAAGTGTTCAAATTAAGAAAAGAATATGCTGAAGCACATCATATAGGTTACACCACACCATTTGAGTTTAAGTACTATGATGATAAATTCAGTATCGAAACTGAAAGCATGACACAACTTGACTTTCTCAACAAACTTACTAATCTTGAGCACAGAATTGAACCTATGATTAGCAGACTCGACGAAAGTTACAAAACCACTGAACCCGGCTTATCTTACGTTAATGTATTCTACTCCTTAAAGGAGCAATTAAGAGAAGCTAATCCCTATGCAAACTAACCAAAAAACAAGATGGAGTTAATCCATCTTGTTTTTTATTTGCTCTAATTCATTTTTCATATCTTGCACTGCTGCTGCCAGCATATCACTTGAAATTTGCATACTATGCTTTTCTATAATTGGTATATATTTTTCATATAGCGCCCTTGCTGATTCTATAGCAACTTTATTTACTGGTCCCATCTCTTCTATTCTCTTTGTTAATTTTATTGCATATCCAACGTAGAATACATATGCTATCTCTTTATCTTTAAAGTTGTGATAATATATGTTAGAAAAATCTAAATAATTTTCAAAATAGCACCTTGCAGCCATTTCTAAAGCATATTTGTTATAATATTCATATTCTATTAAGCTGTCTATCGCTTCTTTTTCTTTTGCTAAATAATTGTATATTTCATTTTTTAGCGTTTCTCTATCCTTATCTTCTCCTGTTGTTATATATACATTATTAAGTAAATATATATGATTTTTATATTCGCTTACTAAATCTGAAATATATGCTGCATTGTGTTTATCTAATTTAACTTTGTTTTCTAGTAATCCTACTCTTTCATAAGATAAACTTAATTCTTCATCTGCTTCTTGCGGAAGTATTATCATACTGGCTTTATACATGTTAAATGAATGAATTGTTACTAGTATAAGCGCCATAAAACTCATTGATAGCACTCCTATTTTTACGAGTCCCAAATCAGATTTATTATCTAGTTCGTATTCATCCTCTTTAGTTATATATTTTGTTTTGTAATCGTTTACTATAATTCCAATAATTATTCCATAAATATTTATCATAATACCATATGAAAAAACCAAATCAAACAATGCTGTAATATTATATATTGTAAACATTAGTAAATATGCTACCGCATTTTCACATTTACCTTTTAATAGATTAAATATTATCATATATGTAGCAACCATCATTGTAACATATATAGCAAATCCTACTATACCTACTTCTACAAGCATTTGAATCGGCACACTATGGCATTCTGAAGATACGTAGTATTTAGTCTGAACTTCTTGGTATCTTGACTTAAATCCTTCTCCACCGTGTCCAAAAATTGGAGATTTTGCAAACAACTTAAACGAATCTTTATAATACTCTAATCTAAGTAAATTGTTAGAATCCTTTGTTAATGTATCTTTAATTCTAAATACTAAATTATCTGGTAAGAATAAATAAGATAATGTGATTTTTTCCTCACCAATCTTAAACTCATTAATTCTTAATTTAGCATTAGTTGCCTTTATCATAATCTGTAGTCTTTGTACATTTTCAGATACATCGATTGTATTTGTATATTTTCCATCTTTTACTTTAGTATAATCTAAATATTTAATCCTAGTCTTGTTAAAATCTTCATCTATTTCATAAAGCATTATGTGATATGCTCCATCGCCTTCAAAATCTATATCAAATGAAATATCATATTTACCTTTAAAATCTCCATATATATTTCTATTAATTTCTATTGCTTTATCTTTTTTGCTATTTAATGTTAAATCGCATGGAAGTGTTATAATTCCAAGTAAAAATACTCCTAATACTCCTATCGTTATTACTACTGGTATACTTAATTTTTTCTTTAACTTTATTTTATCTAAATTAATATTTACTCTACCATTTAATGCATCTAATATAGCTATGTATATTACGCTTAATACAAATGTTAAAGCATATAACAAAGCCACCTTTATATATTCTTGAGATAATATATATCCATCTATTTTAGCCACAAGGATAAACGCTGATGATACTATTAAAAGTATTGTCGGAATATTTTTGTATTCACGTTTTTTGCTTAAATACCATATATATATTACGCCTAATAACACTAGCATTAATATATTCATTCTAGAACCTGTAAGTATTACAGTTGTAGCTAAGAATATACTACCAAACATTTCAAATACATTAAGAATCCTAAGAGCAATAGTCTCATTTGTTTTCATACAATTTATATTTCGTATTAACTTGTTTTGTAACACTCCACTTCCTATTAAAAAGACTAGTGCTGTTATATTTGCATATTGTAATGTTGAAGAAATTCTGTTATTGCTTTCTTCCAAATATCCCATAGAATATCTATTTAAGAAATCTTCAAAGCCTCTAAATGTTATTTCGTCAATTCCAAATATTGCAACCACTGTTGCCATTAGTACAAAGGAATTTACATATATTTTTGGATTTTTACTAGATCTAGCTATAAAGTATACTATTGTTAAATTAACATATCTAGTAAGCTCAAATATAGCAGACTCTGCGCTCGCTTTCGTATTAAAAAGTATAGGCATAAAATATGCTATTGGCATCGCTATCATTGTTATATCTATCAATGTTCCAAGTTTACTCTTTGTAATAACCTTGTTGTCCCTTATATTTAGCACTAGCTTTACGCCTAAACACACTAATCCCAAAGCACATAAAACAAGATTAATAAACAAAGAATCTATCTTGTAAAATCCACCTTTATATAGCGAAGAGATACAAAGAAGCAAGCATATTAGTATATCTAATACACCTGTTATTTTTATCATAAGCTTGTTTGTTCTTGTGTTTTCCATTAAGCCCCCTGTACCCTTTAATGCCTAGATTATACAATATTTTAGCCATCTTTGCAATATTCCAGTCCCCCATATTTATTGCACAATTTAATATTTTGTTGTATAATATTGTCTATGAGAAGTTTTAAGATAAAAGAAAAATATAATAATAAGGATATTACATACGTGTTAAAGAAAGAATTTCCGCGTTTAAGCAATTCATCCTTAAACAAAGTGTTTAGAGTTAAAGATGTTAAAGTAAATGGTGTTCGTGTTGCTAAAGACTACCTTGTAACACCTGGTGAAGAAGTTCAAGTTTACCTTACGGATAACATATTATTTGGCATGGATACAAACATCTTCTATGCTTATGAAGACGAAAATATATTAGTTGCATATAAACCTAAAGGCGTTGTTTCTACTCTAGGTAAAGATAAACGTGAAGTTTCTAAAGTATACTTTGATGAAATTGTAAAAAAAGAAAAAACAGGAAGTATAATATGTCATAGATTAGATACAAATACAGAAGGGTTAGTTGTTTTTGCTAAGACAAAAGAAGCTCACGAAGAACTTCTTGAAGCATTCAAAAACAATAACATACATAAGGAATATTTAACACTTGTATATGGTAAGCCGCCTAAAGATTCTGCTAAACTTTCACATTATATTACTGAAGCTAACGGCTATTCTAAGGTTCTTACTAAAAATGTTCCAGGAAGCAAATCATGTGTTACAGAATATTCTTTAGTAGAATACAATAAAAAGTTAAATGCAAGCATTCTATCTGTTAAGTTATACACAGGAAGAACACATCAAATACGTGCACATATGAAGTTTTTAGACTGTCCTGTTATCGGAGATTCTAAGTATTCAACTAACGAAATAAACGCTAAATTTAAGTTATATACACAAGTACTTTATGCATCTAAATACACATTTAGTTTACCTAAAAATTCTCCTCTTTACTATCTAAATAACGTTACAATAGATATTAAAGATACCGTGTTAGACAAAATACATGAATTGTTAAAACACTAAAAATAAAATAAAAATTTATAATACATTAATAGATATAAAAATCACCTTACAGCATAAAATGTTGTAGGGTGATTTTTATATGATAACTTGTGCAATTGTTGGTGCTACCGGTCTTGTTGGTAGCACATTTCTAAAAGTACTCGAAGAAAAAAATCTAGCAATAGATGAATACTATCTATTTGCTTCTAAAAACTCAAAAGGCAAAAAAATTAAGTTCATGGATAAAGAACACATAATTGAAGAATTAACGCCTGAAATTCCTTCACAAGGCTTCACATATGCTCTTTTCTCTGCAGGTTCAGATATTTCTAAAGAATATGCTAAAGAATTTACTAAACATGGTACAATTGTTATAGATAACAGTAGTGCATTTAGAATGGATGAAGATGTTCCTTTAGTTGTTCCGGAAATAAATTTTGACACAATAAAAGATTCAAAATTAATAGCCAACCCAAATTGCTCTACTATACAAGCAATGTTACCACTTGCTGTACTAGAGAGAAACTATGGAATAAAAAGAATTGTATATTCTACTTACCAAGCTGTATCTGGCGCTGGTAAAAAAGGTATAGATGATTTAATGCATACATCATATGGTTTTAAAGAAGAAAAATTTCCTCATAAAATATATGGCAACTGCATCCCTCATATAGACACATTCCTGGAAAATGGCTATACTAAAGAAGAAATGAAAATGATAAATGAAACACGAAAAATATTAGGTAACAAAGATTTAGATATAACCGCAACATGTGTTAGAGTTCCTGTGATGAATTGCCACTGTGAATCAATAAACATTGAACTAAAAACAGATTTTGAACTGGAGACACTACTCCAACAATTCTCTGCTATGGAAAACTTAGTAGTATTAGATGATACTAGATTTAACATTTATCCGCTAAACGGCTTTGCAGACGACAAAGATGAAGTATTTATTGGTAGAATACGTAGAGACTACTCTGTTCCTTATGGATTAAACATATGGGTCGTTGCAGATAATATTAGAAAAGGTGCTGCTTCAAACGCTGTACAAATACTTGAGAAGCTATTAAATAGATGTAATTAAATGTGTTTATTATATAAAAAAAGAAGAACAAATTTAATTGTTCTTCTTTTTTATTTTAATTTCATTTATTACTCAACTATAACATTTGGACTATATGTTTTTGATTTAAGTTTTGTTGCAACCATTTCTGATGCATCACCTGGTTTTAATATATCTAAGTTTTTAACTGTTAGTTTATATTTATTGTTTTCGCTATCAAATTCAAAAACACTTATAGATTTTTCTAATGTTTCTTCTAGTTGTTGAAGATCTGTTGTAAAGTACATATCTTCGTCTTTTATATTAAATCCTATTTTCTTTGCTATTCTAAATATTTCTGCATTATGGTTTACATCTTCACCAACAAATACTATTTGTGGTGGCTCATAGAAACCTGCATCGTTTTTAGCAAAGTTTTCATAGAAATCTGCGTATAGTTGTAATTTTTCAGCAAGCATATTTTGCCAATCTTCATTTCTTCTTACAACTTCAAATACAAAATTAACCTCATTACCATCAGCCTCAAGTCTAACTGTTCCACCTGTTGGTTTAAATTTAACATTATATCTCTTAGAGAATAATAATAAATTTGGATCAGCTTCTTTGAATGCACCAACTTTTGTCATATATGCTATAACAACTTGGTTACCAGCTAGTTTTCTTTTTAATGCATATGCTGGTTTTGTATTATCTGTTGGTTGCCAGTTAGTTACTATATTTCTTTGTTTAAGAATATATGTAGCTATTTTTTCTAGTGCATATACTCTATATGAGCTTCTTCCTGAAGCTGTTTCAAAAGCATATCTAGAAAGTACTTTAGATTTTGTTAAATCTTCTAACCATTTAGCAACTTTATCTTGTCTTTTTTCTTTTTCTAAATCGTCAAGTTTTCCTCTTGATTCTAATACTTGTGTAACTTGTCTTGATGTTACAAATCCATATTCATTTACTACTTCTAGTGCTTTTATGTGACTTTCGTTAATATATCCTTGGTCCATCTTAAACACTACTTGGTTTATTGATGCAAATCCTTCTTTACCATCAAAAACCTTAATTTCATTTTCCCTTACTGCGAAAGGAGATACCTTAGTTTTTACTTCTGTATCATTAATCATTTTTTATTCCTCCATATTAAAATTTTAATACTGTTTGGCCTTAGGCCCAATATTATTAAGACATACTTAGTCTTAACATATTTATTATATCACACACTAGAAATTAATTCTAGTAGTTAATACCTAATAAAATTGTACTGAAAGTACTATTAACATTCCTACTACTTGAATCATAAAACATAATAGAGCAAGCATCATTTCTGAAATTCTCTTGTTCTTACGTGAAATTAACACAAGCATTGAGAATACTAACATTGTTACAAATGCTACAATATAGTATACAATTTCTATAAATTCATAATTTCTTAATGCTGTAAACCATTCATATGTTATTGATATATCTTTTAGTGATGCTAAATTTAATGGGATACTAACAAATTCAAGTAGCGCTCCCAAATACCATAAGAATGATGTAAATATTGATTTAAGTTTATTCATATTATTACCTACCCGATTATTTCTACTTTTATTTTTTCTTTTTCTATATTTATTTTCTTTATATATACCAATACTTTTTGACCATATTCTATTCCACTTACATGATCTGCCATAGCTACAAGATTATTCTTTAGTTCTACAAGAAGGCCTGTTTTTGTTCTACTTCTAACAATACCATCTTCTACTTCGCCTTCTTTTAGTGCCTTAACTCTTTCAGCAAAGCCACCTAAAGCGTCTTTTAGAGACATTTCTATTCTGCCTGTATCTCTATCGTATTTTTTAACTACTGCTTGTATTCTTTGGCCTAATTTCAATTTATCTGATGCTTTTTGGATTCTTACATGAGATATATCTTCTACCTTAAGTAGCGCTGTTACTCCACCACCAACATCAATAAATGCTGCATAGTCTGTAAGTCCTCTTACAACCCCTTTTAGTTTCATTCCTGGTTTAAGATTCATATACATCCATTTTCTAACTTTTAATTCTAGTTCTCTTCTAGATAAAATTACTCTTTTTATTTGTTCATCTTCTGCAACTATTTCTTTTATGCAGACTTGCATTATTTTCCCTTTTTTCTTTATACATAAGTTAGCATCAACCTTACCATCATCTTCTACTACAGTTGAAACTTCCTCGCGTGGAACTATTCCTTTAACATCATTTGCAAATATACAATGTAAATTGTATTCACCATCTACATCTTCAACATAAGCTTCAAAAGCTTGTTTTGTTTTCATAGCCTCTTGTAATTCACCAAGAGTATATTGTTTTTTTGCCATTTTCTTCTCCTTTATATAATTATACTTATTTACGATATGATTTTATCAAATAAAAATAAAAAAGTCCATATAATATGGACTTTTTTATCTTAATTAATATTCATAATTTGAATAAGTTGAATAAGCTAATAATACTTTTCTACCATCTACTTCTCTATATTTGATTTGTAAAGTATATATAACATCTTCTTCGTTATATTCTGTTTTACTTAATAACGATGATTTATCGTTTGGAGATGTATATTCTAAACAATCTATATCTGTTATAGTTGTTCCAGTTGCAGCGTTTGTATTTCTTTGCTTAAATTTATATATTGCTGCATCTCCACCCTGAGAATTTAAGTCAATTTCTACTTTACCATCTACTATTTCATAGCCAGCATCTTTAATATTTGCATTAGCTATTCCAAATATTAAATTAATATTTTCTTTAAGTTTATTTGCATTTATTGTTCCTTTTTCTGTAAGTTCATTATATGAAGCGTATTCATTATTTGTATCTAAATATACAGTATAGGAATATGCAAATTTTATCATTTCATCTAGTTCAAATGTTGTATCTATATTTATATTGTCTGAAGCTGTTAAATATTTTTGCATCTCTTTTATTAAATATTGCATTTGTTCTTCATTTAATTTAGCTTCGACTAGCTTTTGCTCTGTATTATTTTTAGGTGTCATAAATAAAACTGTAACACCAATTAATACAACACCTACTACTACTAGAAGTAATCCTAAATTTTTATTCATATATCTAACTCCTTCTTACCATCCGCCTCTGTTCTTTACCGCTTGAATGTCTACGAAAGATACTATATTTGTAAGGCTACTATATGATGAACGATTAGTTCCTGAATAAGTTTTTATAGAAACTTTAGTGTTACTATATCCTCCTGTTCCAGTATTTCCTTCAATTGTCGTGATGGAAATTACATCACCATAAGCATTTTTCTGAACAGATTTACATATACCAGTATGATTTCTTGCTACATGACTCTTTGCATCTGGCCATCTAAACAATAGTATATCTCCCGGTTTTATCTCATTCCAATTTGCCACTCTATGTGATGAAGATTTTGTTATATAGCTTTGATGGTTTGAAGCAACTATGTCATAGAAACCTGGTTTATCTTTATAGTTAGCCCAGAATGTTGAACAACCATAGAATTTTGGAACCCCAACTCCTGCCTTCTTCATAACGAATGAAACAAACATTGCACACCATTCATCATTTAAGAATGTATTGGTATCATCTATACTTCTCATATATGCCAACTTTTTACCATTAAATTGCTCAGCATATTTAACTACCGATGCATTTATTGGTCCCGCCTCATCAAAGTTTTCTGCTGAAGCACCTGCAAATAAACCAAATGTATTAGAATAATATCCATTTATTACATCTACTGCTAGCGCAGCGTCTTCTGCTGTGAAATAATCTGTATTTGTAGCATTTGGATATCTTTGAGCTTTTGCTTTTTCTGCTTCGTCAATTTTATTTAATATCCAAGCATATCTGTTATTAGAGCCTTCCGTTTCTGGCGTCTTACCGAACATTTCCATCTTACATGTTGATTTTGGAATAAGCGTATGTTGCGTTATAGTATGTCTTTCGTTATACTTAACTGCACCTTGTGCGCGTATTGCCATATCCCAAGAATCTGACTCTATAGTTTCAGTTCCTATTTTATTTCCTTCAGCATCATAAACATCTCTTGTTACTTCATATCTTAATTCTATATGACCACTTGCAGGATATCTCTTACTTGCTCCAATAGAAGGTGTTTTTTCTACTACTGCTGGTCTTTCAACTTCGTATTCGTCGATTCCCATTCGATAGTAGTTTTCCACCATGTACTCGTAGGACGCTCCCTTTTCTACAACGGTAACATATTCTTTTTTGATAGTAACATCGAAACCAAACAATGCTTTTACTTCTTCCCATAAAGTATTAACTGCTGTAATTACCTCGTTTATGAACGATACTACCGCATTTCTTACTGCATCCGCAATTTTTTGCCACCATTTTCTTTTTGCTTGTATAGCTGATTTAATACTATTAAATCCAGATTCACCTATATCTCTATTATCCCATGAACCATCAGGATTTGTTTGGTTATATACGATTGTACTTACAGGTGTATTTCCTGGTCCATCTCCCCATCTATGAACTTTATCTACAGTGAACTTTTCATAAGTTACAAGTCTAAGTTCTAGCGGTTTACCTTTTCTCATATTATCTACATAATAATCATAAACTTTGTCAGCACGTTTATAATCACCTGTAGCAGCATATGTAGCATATATTTCTATAAATGATGGTATATATTCATCTGTAAGTGCTATTGCTTGATCAAGTGTAACAGCACATTTGAATAGATTTCCAATTGCTGTACCAGGTATTCTTAAATAACCTGTTGTTAGATTAAAATCTATACCCGTCTTCCATTGCGTTGTATCATAATATGTTCTTCTTAAATATTCAGACGGATCTACTTCAATAATTCCAAGCGCTATTCTATCTACTGTAGAATTAAATAAATCAACTAATGGTCCTTCGCTTACTTTATGTACTGTTACCGAACCCCATTCTATATTATTGAAGATTTTCTTCTCCATCTTACACCATTTGAATAAATACCAACCTTCTTTTACGAAGTCGTTTATTTTGTCTAATATTCCTAATGGATCCAAGAAGAAAGTTAATACTTCTTTCATTTTTTCTAGTACACTGTTTTTATTTTCATTTAAGAAATCATAATTAGAAACACTTTCCATCGAGTCTTTTAATGAATGTTCTACTCCGTTTTCACCAAATACTAGTAATTCTACACCTAGATATTCAGCTACAAACATTGCTATTGCAAAGTCTGTCTTCTTTATTAATGGAGATTTGCTATTTACACCAAAATAGCGTCCAAATCTACCCGCTAAAATACCTTCACTAAACAATAAGTTAGAACCATAAAAATCAACACATTTATTGCTTGCTTTTGTAGTTCCAGTACCACCATTATTTTCAAAACACTCTAGAGCATCAATCATAAATTGTGTTCTATCTGCAGTTTCTGCTTGCATTAACAATGCTATTAACACTACAACTAATACTATAATGGCAATCGGCATAAGTATAGGAGAAATCAGCATTAATCTACGAATTCCTTTGGAATCTATTCCTTTTTCCTCCATCTTCTTATCGAATTTCTTTTGCATTTTATACAAACCAATCATCAATAAGATTGCCGCTTCAATTGCTAATGCAATCCAACCCGCAACAGGTATGGCAGCTTGCGCTGCTACCGCTCCACCAGCTGCGGCTACTGTTCCTGCTGTTGCAGCGGCTGTTCCTGCGGCTGCGGCTGTTCCCGTTGCTGCTGCAGTTGTTCCTGCGGCCGCTGCAGTTGTTCCCGCTGCTGCGGCACCTGCTCCTGCGGCACCTGCTCCTGCGGCACCTGCTCCTGCGGCACCTGCTCCGGCACCTGCTCCTGCGGCACCTGCTGCGGCACCTGCTCCTGCGGCACCTGCTCCGGCACCTGC
>JAFXEC010000051.1 GCA_017521005.1 Clostridia bacterium
ATATTATCTAAAAGGGTTTGATGCAAGGATAAAAGAATATTATACTTTAACAGAAGAATTAAAAAACAAATATGGAGATAATTTAACATTATCTAATTTATCTGAGATATCTTTTGAACAAAGTGAAATAGAACCAACAATGAATCCGGTTAAGGTTACAGTAAAGGTGCCAAAATCCTATACTTCTGTAAGTATAGTGACAACTAATTCAAGTATAACAATTGGATCAAGAGTAACTGAAACAGATAAGTACACATATTTAGTAAATAATAATGGGATAACTGGAAATTATACCATAGTAGTAAAATATACTGATGGTGGAACTGAAAAAACAGTGTCTCACAAGGTAACTAATGCAATATCTACAATAGGTGCTCTAGTTACTAATGCGCTGGATTATGGTAAAACAGTAGATTATGTATCAGATAATGGAGTTACAAAATGGAATGTTTTGTATGAAGATACGACCAATAAATATGTATATCTAATAGCAACTGAAAAATTAGCGGCTAGTAAAATACCAACAATACCAGGAGCAGTAGTAACATCATCTGCTGTTACTATAGAAAATGGAACATCTAAAAATGTTGGGCAAATAAGATGGACAAGTATTCCAACAGGAACTACAGTAGCTAGTGATGCAAAAACAAAATGGAAAGCAGAATGGTCATCATACTCATCTGGAACAAATACAAAATGCATATCATATTTTTTAGATGAAACATATTGGACTGGATTAAAAAATACAACTGCGGCATATAAAGATTATGTGTTAGGAGCAATAGGTACGCCAACAGCAGAATTATTTGTATTAAGTTGGAATGCTAAGAGAGCGGTAACAAACAATACAACTATTTACAATAAGCAAATTACTTTGACTGCAAGAAGTGCAACTACAGGATACTATGTAAAAGATGCATCGGTTTCTACTAATACATATTTGCAAGCATTAACTACAGGAGACAAGTTGTATGTATGGAATAATTCAGAATTATCTACAACATGGTTAGCTTCACCAGGAGCAGTTACAGCTAACTATATATTAATAATAGGTAGTACAGGAAATTTAAGTTATGATACATATAGCTCATCTAACCGTGGAATAAGACCGGTAGTATGCCTAAAGTCTGATACACCAGCAGTTTTAGGAACAACAACAGATTATAGTTTAATAAAATAATAACTACTTGACAAGTGTGTTATAATAATAATGTACCTTAATCTAGGATATAACTTCCTCAGATTATTTCTTGGACTAAGGCGAATTTAATTAAGGAGGAAAAAGTCATGACTAAGGAAAGAAAGCAAGAAATACTTTCTACTTATGCAAAACATGAAGGTGACACTGGTTCTACAGAAGTTCAAGTAGCTCTTTTAACAGAAAGAATTAACGAACTTACAGAACACTTAAGAACTCACAAAAAAGACGAACACTCTAGACGTGGTCTTTTAATCATGGTTGGTAAGAGAAAAAGATTATTAACATATCTTGAAAACAATGATATTGAAGCTTGCAGAGAATTAAAAGCTAAATTATCTATAAGATAAGTTATTTAAACATCGGTAGTAATACCGATGCTTTTTTAAGTCTTTTTTCCTTTTCTTTAACTTAGGTATTTAATTTTTACTTTCTTTGTGATAGCATTGTAAAATGTAAATAGGAGGAGACTAATGAAAGAAGCATACAAATATTCTGTCGATGAGGTTTTTAATAAATTAGGAACAAGTTCAGATGGTTTGAGCTTTGAAGAAGCAGAAAAAAGACTTGCAGCTAACGGACTAAACAAATTACAAGAAGCTAAAAAGAAAACACTACTTACAAGATTTATAGAACAAATGAAAAACATTATGATAATTGTTCTTCTAATTGCAGCGGTAATTTCTTTAGTAGTAGCGAAATTAGAAAATGAAAGTTATACAGATTCAATAATAATATTTGCGGTTGTGGTGATGAATGCAGTACTAGGGGTAGTACAAGAAGCAAAAGCAGATAAAGCAATAGATTCGTTAAAGAAAATGTCATTACCATATATTAAGGTAAAAAGACATGGCAAAATAATGAACATCAAAACAGAGGAATTGGTAGTAGGAGATGTTGTTTTAATTGAAGCTGGAGATTTTGTTCCTGCAGATATGAGAATTATTGTTTGCAATGGCATAAGAGTAGAAGAAGCATCCTTAACAGGTGAGTCTCTACCAGTAAGTAAATTTACAGATAAGATAGATGAAAATACAGCTTTAGCAGATAGAAGAAATATGCTTTATTCAGGAAGTAGCGTAGTATATGGACGTGGTGAAGGTGTAGTAACTGCAACAGGAATGAAAACAGAGCTTGGTAAAATAGCAACAATACTTGCTGAAACTAAAGAGGAACTTACACCACTTCAAAAGAAGATGAATGAAATAAGCAAGGTGCTAAGTGTAATAGTTGTTGTAATAGGCCTTGCAATGGTTATACTAGGACTTATACAAGGAAATAAACCACTTGAAATATTTATGCTTGCAGTATCTTTAGCGGTAGCAGCAATACCAGAAGGATTACCAGCATCAATTACAATAATACTTTCAATTGGTGTTCAAAAGATGGTAAAGGAACATAGTATTATACGTAAGCTTTCTTCAGTAGAAACATTAGGAGCGACGCAAGTAATATGTTCAGATAAGACAGGAACTTTAACTCAGAACAAAATGACTGTTACTGAATTAAATTATGGTGGTGAAAAGATAAAAGTAGATCATCTAGTAGTAAATGATGATATTAACTTAAAGAGATTTTTAGATAATATTACATTGTCTAATGATGTAAAAACTAATGGCTCAACAGGAGGATACTTGGGAGATCCTACTGAAATAGCGTTAGTAGAAATGACAAATAAATTTGGTAGAAATAAAGATATCTATGATACAAGATATGAAAGAGTAGCAGAAGTGCCATTTGATTCTGAAAGAAAAATGATGACTGCTGTAAACAAAATAGATGGTGAACTTATAGTACATACAAAGGGTGCGCTAGAATCATTAATACATAGATGCTCTAAGGCTATGATTAATGGAAAACTAGTAGATATGACAGATAAGTTAAAAGAAGAAATTCTAGACACAAACTCTGAAATGGCAAGTAGAGCACTTAGAGTATTAAGCTTTGCATATAAGAAAATAGATAAATTACCAAAAGAAATATCTAGTAACACACTAGAAAAAGATTTAATTTACCAAGGTATGGTTGGTATGATAGATCCACCAAGACCAGAGGTAAAACAAGCTGTTAAAGATTGCTTTACTGCAGGAATGATACCAATTATGATAACAGGAGACAGTGTAATAACAGCTAGAGCAATAGCAGAAGAAATAGGAATATTAGTTCCGGGTTCAGAAGCAATAACTGGTCAAGAGTTAGATGCTATGAGCGATGAACAATTCGAAAAGAGAATTAAAAACATACGTGTTTATGCAAGAGTAAGTCCAGAAAATAAAGTTAGAATAGTTAAGACATGGAAGAAACTCGGAAAGACTGTTGCTATGACAGGTGATGGAGTAAACGATGCACCGGCACTTAAGAATGCAGATATTGGTGTTGGAATGGGAATAACAGGTACAGAAGTATCTAAGAGTGTTGCAAGTATGGTCCTTACAGACGATAACTTTGCATCGATAGTTGTAGCGGTAAAAGAAGGAAGAAGAGTATATAGAAATATACAAAATGTTATAGCATATCTTTTAGCTTCTAATATAGCAGAAGTAATAATAGTGTTTATAGCTAAGATGTTTAATATGACAATATTTAATCCGCTTCATTTGTTATGGATCAACTTAATAACAGATGCAATACCTGCAATGGCTTTAGGTTTTGAACCGGCAGATGAAAAATCTATGAAGGAAAAACCAAGAAAAGCAAATGCAAAATTCATGTCACCGTTCTTAATATCTAGAATAGTAGTACCAGCTTTCTTAAAGAGTATGATAATACTAATATTATTCTTTACTATGAACAATGCATTTGGTAGTGCAGTAGCAACTACAATGGCATTCATAACATTATCTTTTGCAGAATTACTATTTGTATTTGTTGCACGTTCAGACAGCAAACCAATATTTAAGATTGGATTATTCTCAAATAAACAATTAGTAATTGTTGTACTTTGTATAATATTAATACAATTATTAGTAATATTTAATCCAACACTTTCAGGATTATTAGAATTAGAAAGTTTAACACCACAACTTTATGCGATAGCTATAATAAACGCAATTGTATTTATGGTGTTTGCGGAAATATTAAAAGTGTTAGTCGCTAAAGCATTTGAGGTAAGAAGAAAAATCTTAAAAGAAAGAAAAAAACAAAGAGCAATGCAAAATGCGAATAAATAAAAGAAGAAAATAACAATAAGAAATAAAAGAACAGTGGAACATATTGATCCACTGTTCTTTAGTTGTTATTGCATTATTTTATTAAGTAATTCTTTGAATTCGTCATAATATATTTTATTTGATTTGTAAATATAGAGTTTACCATCAGGTTTTTTATGTATTCTAAAATCTCCAGGAGAAATTCCTACTGCCAAGAAATCGTTACTCTTGGTGTAAAAACGAATACTATATACCCAAGTTGTAATAAATGTATTTTCACGTGATTCGTATCCGGATATTTGTTTAACATAGTTACATATTGTTTGTATATCATCAGGTTCTGTTAATGTTGTAATATAGTCATAACCATGTTTAATTTCAATTTTTGTAATTTCTTTTTTAAAAATTCTATTATTTCCAACAGTAGTTAGAACAGAAGAGCAATTTTCTATTGGATGATATGAACGAACTTTTAGTATATAAATATAAAGTATGAAATAACACATGATAGCTAGTATAAATAGCACATATGATATTTTGCTACCTGTTTGAGCTTTTTTATTCATATAACAATACCTCTTAATAAGTAGATTATATGTATTTAGAATATAATTGTCAAGCAAAATGCCAAAAAAATACAAAACAGTTGAAAAATGGGAATAGTCTGGTATAATAAATGTGAGTTTTTGTTAGGGGTTAAATTATTATTTAAAACAAAATTAATTAAGATTGGAGATTAAAAATGTTAAAGAGATTATTTTCATTAATTTTAATGCTAGCTCTTATGCTATCAGCAGGGATTAATGTTCGGGCATATGGACTCGAAAATGACAGTGGAGTTGTTAATGATAAACTGAACGAGAGTGTATTTGAAGAAAGTGAAGCTCTGGAATTGTCTCAAAATAATTTGTCGCGTGCTATAACAGATTATGGAATGATACCATATAGTACAAATTTCGAGCGGTATGATAATTCTTGCTTTGCACAATGGCAAAATGTTTGTGTACAATTAGCAGTTGCAAATACATTGTCATATTTTGATTATCTTGGAAGGTCAAATTTAACAGCCGGAAGTTCACTTTCACAAACTGAGTTTACAGAAATATGTACACGTTCTAATTGGGCTACAACAGGTACCGATTTAGAAGATGGAATAAATGCATTGGTACAATATGCGGTGCATAGAGGGTATACTGCAACATCGGTTATGTATTCTACTTCATTGTGGTCAAATATAACTAGCAGCATAAATTCAGATTATCCATTAATTGTTGAAGAAAATGTTAGCGGTGAACAGCTTAGGCATACTACTTTCGCCGTTGGATATAAAATAGAAAATGGAGTTAAATATTTACTTGTGTATAATGGTGATCAAACTGAACCTATGAAATGGCTTAAGCTTTCTAAGGTTATAAGAGTTTATAAGGTTTGGATATCATAAAGAGTAATAATAAATATCCTAATAAAAACTTAGCGAAGGCAAAATTGCCTTCGTTTTTAATTGCATTTGAAAACTGTAGGTTTTATCACTTGGGTTTAACCGATGGTTACGATTTTTTTTCTATTATTGTTTTAAGTAATTCTTTGAATTCATCGTAATATATTTTATCTGAATTGTAAAAATATATGTCTCCATCGTAACTTTTTCTTATTCTAAAATCTGACGGTGAAAGTCCGATTGAAAGGAAATCGCCATCTGTTGTGTAAATGTTAATGCCGTACACATATGTTGTAACTAAATCGTCGAAAGCGAAATAGTGACCAGATATAGGTTTGACATAGTTACATATAGTTTGAATGTCTTCTGTGTTTGTCAATGTTGTAATATAATCATGACCGTGATATATTTCTATTTTTGTTATTTCTTTTTTGAATATTTTGTTATTGCCTATCGTAGTTAAAAAGATACAGTCATTTTTTGAAGTGTGTTGTGTGTGGTAAAATTGTATTAACACTAAAACGACACTTATTATTAAAACGATTAATATCGTTAATAATATATATTTTTTCTTGTTTTTTTTATCCATCTAATATTACCTCCTAATAGTTATAGTATATATATTTAGAATATAATTGTCAAACGCAGTAGAATATACTTAACTCTTTCTTCATATGTATATATTAAAAAGGGGATGTAAATAATATGAATGGTGACATGAATGCTAACAGTAATTTTAATGATAATATTACTAATAATAGGTCTAGTTCTAGTAACGGAGGATTTAACATAAGCAATTTGTTTGATCTTTCTAAGTTAGGTAATATGTTTAGTAATGGAACAAGAGGAAATAATCCGTTAAATAATATTAGAAGAATGTTTGGAAGAAATAACATTAATAGTAGATATAGTGGAAATAGGAATATGTTAAAAGTGCTTCCAATAGAAGAAGCATATAGAAAGATAAAAAGTGGGGGGATATTACTTATAGATGTTAGAACAGAAATGGAGTATGCGACACTTAAAATAAAAGGAAGCGTAAACATTCCACTAGATAAATTGCAAGCAGAAATAGTTAATATGGTTTCTAATAAAAATGAAAATATAATGCTATATTGTGCAACTGGTTCTAGAGTAAGACGTGCAGCTCAAATACTTTGGTCGTTAGGATATAATAATTTGTATATATGGGAAGGTGCTGGAATAAATACATTTGCTTTTCAAGATTTAATAGTATATAATAGAGGACAGCAAGAAGAATAATCTTGCTAGGAGGAAACTTATGAAAGAATTAAACGATAATAACTTTAGGGAAGAAATAAAGAAAGAAAAATTAGTACTTGTAGATTTCTATGCAACTTGGTGCGGACCATGTGGGATGCAAGCAGATGTATTAAAAAGAATGTCTGAATCTAGAACATTAGATTTTAGTATTGTAAAAGTTAATGTAGATGAAGCGCCAGGTTTAGCGCTTGAACACAGCATATCATCAATACCTACATTAGTAGTGTATAAAGATGGAAAGATGGTTAAAAAGGTAGTTGGACTATCTGATGAAGAAGAAATATTAAATATTATGGGTGAATTTATAGACTAATTCCGATGAATTAGCCTAAAAACCGAGTTTTGTAACATTTGTGTAACACAAAAGTATGTATTTTGTAACACAAATGTTATTTGTTTGTAGTTGATTTTGAAATAGCTTATATCTATAATTGAAGTATAAGTAATTATTATAAATTATTTCTACAAATTTCTACAAAAGAGGTGTTAAAATGAAAGGATTTTTTGAAAGACAATGGGAATTATTCCTAGCTGACATGCAAGAAGTAGGTGAATTCTTCCTAGACGCATTTGGTGCTAACGAACAATTAATGTTAGGTGCTCCAAAAGCAGATAAAGTTGAAGGAGAAGAAGGATTCTTCGCAAGAGAATTCAGACTATTCAAAGAAGATATGCAATCTTTAGGTGAAATGTTCATGGCTCCATTTGAAGCAGATGAACCACTTATGTTAGATTCAGCAGAACCTGAAATGCCAAAAGCAGAAGCAGCTTCAGAAGACGGATTCTTCAAAAGAGAATGGGAACTATTCAAAACAGATTTAGATAATGCCAACTCAGCTTTAGAAAGCTTATTTGGTGTTGAAAAAAAAAATGATGAAATAGTTGAATGTGCTGAAGCACCAGTTGAATTCAGAGATGAAGTAGATGTAAAACTTGAAACTTTCTTGGGAGAACCAATAAATGAGTTAAAAGAAAGTGCTTGTGGAGATAGAACTCAACACGAAGTTCTAAGAGACTATGCAGAATTCTTTAAACCATATGCTGAAAACCCAGATATGTGTCAAATGGCATTCAAAAAATACTATGACAGACATGCATTAAAAATGGCAGTTTCTGAACTACCAATCGAGCAAGTTAGAATAGTACAAAATAATGTAGACATATTTATCAAAGGTCAAGAATCGTTTGGTGAACCATTTGTTGACTCAAGAGTTGATACAGTTTTCGAAAAAGCTGGAATCGATGAAGTAAACAAAGTTATCGGAATTATAGGAGACTGTGATTCAGAAGGTAAAACTTTAAAAGGTGAAAGACTTTTTGCAGAAGCAGTAAATTACATGGTAGATCATGGTATTAGAGTTGCTAAAGATGGTGATTTAATAGAACCAGTTAGAAAAGCAATAGAAGCTCAACACGATGAAATACATAGCACAATGTGTTCATTTGAAGATGTTGGACCAGAATATCAAGAACTATTAGCTAAAGAAAAAACTTATTTAGCTGCATTAAATAGAATTGAGCAATACGAAACAGAAAAAAGAATTGCTGCATTCGAAGCTAAAATGAGTGATGAAGTTAGCGGTTTAGATGTAATACTTTAAAATGTTAAAAAGAAGTAAATGTATATAATCATTTACTTCTTTTTTTATGCGTTTTAACAGGTATAAATTCCTTAAAACCCTTTACAAATACCACCTTTTGGTATATTATATGGTTGTATTTAAATAAATAGAAATAAATAGGGGTAAAGATATGAAAACAATATTAAAAATCCAAAAAGATGGTGTAAATACACTAAAAGAAGAAATGTTAAAACATAGTAATAGCAAACTAGAAAAAATGTATGCTGTTATGGGTAATGTTAAGGAATCTGGTTATGATGTAATAGAAGAATCTTTAATAGATCTTAAAGCTAAAACTCACATCGTAATGGGTATAGATAAGAAAAACACTACTAAAAAGATATTAGATAATATAGTAACATATTCTAGAAATGTATATGTATGGGATAACAACGAAGATGTTGAACTTAATGCAAACGTATTTGTATTTGAGTATGAAGATGAAGCAGTAGTTTTAACTTTTGCAGGGGATATAACAGATAGCGTTCTTGAAACAGATACTACTATGTATACATATATAACATACGATTTAATTAAAGATAAAAAAGAATATGCAGAATTTATAGATAAATTAACTAAAGATATAAAAGATAAAGTAGAAAAATTAACTAAAGCTAAAATAGCAGAACTAAGCGAAAATAAAAAGATATTTAGTTCAAGACAATATCTTCATAATGTTCCAAGTATAGCAGAACTTTTAGGTTCTAAAGATAATGCTAAAAAAGAAACAAATGAAGATACTTTAGAAGACGCTAAAAAAGACTTTGTAGAAGATGAAGAACTTCCTAAAGTAGAACTAAATAAATTTAAAGATGTAGCTTTTGAAATAGACCTAAGCGACATGGACCTTACTTTAGATGACATATCTGTAGGAGTAGTTGGTGAAACTAAGAAAAAAGAAGCTAAAGTAGAGAAGAAAGAAGAACATGTATTAGACCTTACAGAAGCTTTAGAACAAGAAGCAAGTTTAGGCGCAGAGATAGAAGAAGTACCTCATGTAGAAGAAGAGGAAGAATACGTAGTATCTGATGAAATAATAGATTTAGAAGAACTTCTTTTTGAAAAAGAAACAGTTAAATTAGATAAGAAAAAAGTAGAAAAGAAAATAAAGAAAGAAGCTAAGGAAAAAGAAGAAAACAAACCAGCTTCTAAAAAGATAGATTTAACTAAAGTTTCTAATATAATAATGGAACTTCCAAAGAAACCTACAAAAGGTAGAGATGCAGACGCGGTTAAAGTTCCAACATATATTCGTGAGATGATACCAGATTTCTTTGATATTATGGAAAATTCAACATTAGTAGAAAGAGAAGATGGTAAATATAAAGAGGTTAAAATAAAACTAGAAGTAATAGATGTTAATTCTGGTGAGAAGTACATGGATAATGAAGCAATGTTATCACATAAACTAGGACAAACATATGTAACTTTTGAATCTCGTAAGTTAATAAATGTAAATTATGAAGAATTAGATATAGCAAGGGTAATTAAATTATCTAAAGATTCATATCACATAGAAATAATTCCAACTCATATGGAAGAATATAATCTATGGAAGAAAATGTGCACAAACACATTTAGAGGAAGCAGTAGACAATACGGATTAATGTAATAAGAGGGGTAATAAATGCAGTTAAAAAGAATTGAAGTACAAGGCTTCAAATCGTTTGCAGATAAAACAATTATCGAATTCGATGGTGGTATTACAACAATTGTTGGACCTAACGGAAGCGGTAAAAGTAACATATCTGATGCGGTTAGATGGGTACTTGGAGAACAAAGTGCAAAGAGCCTTAGAGGTTCTAAAATGGAAGATGTAATTTTCGCAGGGACTAAGCATAGAAAAATGCTTGGTCTTGCTGAGGTTTCACTGGTATTAGATAATAGTGACCACAGCCTTCCTTTAGAATTTGATGAGGTTGTTGTAACAAGAAAAGTATATAGAAGCGGTGAAAGCGAGTATTTAATAAATAAATCTAATGTTAGACTTAAAGACATTCAAGAGCTTTTCATGGATACTGGTGTAGGTCGTGATGGATATAGTATCATTGGACAAGGTAAAATAGACTCAATAATATCTTCTAAATCTGAAGATAGAAGAAGTATATTTGAAGAAGCATCTGGAATCGTTAAATACAGAACAAGAAAAGATGAGGCTTTAAGAAAACTAGAACATACAAACACTAATCTAGATAGAGTTAGAGATATATTAACAGAAATAGAAAACAACTTAGGCCCATTAGAAAAGAAAGCAGAAACTGCTAAGAAGTATCTAGAACTTAAAGAAGAATTAAAAGGAATAGATGTAAAATTATTCTTAAATCTAATAGATAGCTCTAAAGAAGATATGGATGTTCTTGTAGAAAAGCTAGAAGCATTACAAGCAAGTATAGATGAAAAAGAACAAGAAGTATCTACAGCACAAAGAACAAGTGACGAAACAAGAGTATGTCTAGAAGAACTTCTTCAAGCAATTGAAACAACTCAAGAAGCATATTATGGTTCACTTAACGAAATAGATAGACTTGTATCTAAAGTAGAAGCATATGACGATAGAGTAGCGTTAAACAAAGAAAATATAGACAAGCTTAAAGAAGAAATTGCAGGTAGTGATACAAGTATTGCAATACTTGAGCAAGAAATAATAACTCGTTCTTCTAAGAAAGATAATCTAGAGAAGAATAAAGAAAGATTTGAAACTGAGCTTAAGGAAAAACAAGAAGAACTTAAAGAAATAACTGCTAATATGTCAGACAAAGAACTTGAAATAGAAAATCTAAAAAGAACAGTTGAAGCTCTAAAAGAAAACATTTCTGAACTTAAACTAGCTATTGCAACAGCAGAAATGAAGCTTGAAACAAATCTAAAAAGAATAGATACAATAACTAAAGAAGCAAGAGGAGATATATCTAGTTCAGATAGCTTAAGGCTTCGTGAAGAAGAAGTTCGTGATGAATTTGAAAAAATAGCTAAAACTAGAAATACATTAAAAGATGAAGTAGAATCTTTAAGAGCAGAAAAGACAAGACTTGAAGAATTCTTTAGTACTTTCTCAGAAAAAGAGAATCAGTACAAACAAGGAATTATAGAGACTCGTTCTAAACTAAACTACATGGTAAATCTTGAAGCAGAAAGCGAAGGATATACACGTAGTGTTAAGAGTATAATAGACTTATCTAGACGTAATGACAAGTATAAAAATCATGTATTTGGGACACTAGCAAGCTTAGTTACAACTCAAGAAAAATATGAAAAAGCAATAGAAATTGCAATGGGTGGATATGTACAAAATATAGTTGTAGATAAAGATAGTATGGCTAAAGACTTAGTAAACTTCTTAAAAGAAGGAGCACTAGGTAGAGCTACATTCTTACCACTTGAAAGTATTAGATTATACAAAGAAGATATTCCAGCTCAAGTCAAAAAAGAAACTGGATATATTGGTAATGCAATAGAACTTGTTAAATTTGATTCTAAATTTGAACCAGTAGTTCGTTTAGCATTAGGTAGAACAATAGTTGTAGACACAATAGAAAACGGAATAAAACTATCAAAAGTATCTAAAAATAGTGCAAAGATAGTAACACTAGATGGTGAAATCATTGCAACAACAGGAAGTATTACAGGTGGACAAGCACAAGGCAAACAAATGACACTTGTTGGGCGTAACAGAAAGATAAATGAATACAAGGATAGACTAGAAAAATTAGAAAAAGAATACAATGATCATATGAAAGCCATAGAAAAAGATAAGGGCAAATATGAAACAGTTGTAGAAAGATTAAATTCATTATCTGACGAATACACTACTGTTAATACTAACTATAGCGTTATAGAAGAAAGATTAAATGCAGTACTTCGTGATGCAGTTAAGATTAAAGAAACAAGAAAGAATAAAGAACAAGAAAAACTTGAACTAGAATCAGAAAATAAAGATCTTAACTTTGATATTACAGAAACAAATAAGAAGATAGATAGTATAAATGAAGAAATTTCTAAACACTTAGAAGTAATTTCAGAACATGCTAGATTTAATAAAGAAAAAGAGGAAAGAGTAAACTTCTTAAATGAAGATATTATAAACCTTAAAGTTTCTTTATCTTCTTTTGATGAATCTGAAGCTGCTATTGATGAAATGGTAGATAAGATTAGACAAGATATCAATTCCTTTATGGCTAGTATCGAAAGAAAGAAAGACTTAATTAAAGAGTATGAAAATACTTTAAATGAAAGTGAATCTAAAAACGAAGAAGATAAGAAAGCTATAGAAGAGTTAAAAGTTAAATCTGAAGAATTAAAACTAGAAGTAGAAAAACTTAAAGAAGATAAAGCTGCTAACATAGCTAAACAAAGTGAGTTAGAAAAGCAAACTTTTGATTCTATGAAAACTCTAGAAAAACTAAGAGATGAAAAGAATAAAGTGGATGCTAAGAAAAATAAATATGATAGCGATACAGAACTTCTTAAGATTAAAATGTGGGAAGAATATGAGCTTACAATATCTTCTGCAAGAGAATATAACAAAGCATTAGATAGCTTAAATGAACTATCTAAAACAAAACTAGAACAAAGAGCAAGTAAGCTTAAATCTGAGATAAAAGGATTAGGCGAAGTTACAGTAAGTTCAATAGATGAATTTAAAGAACTTAAAGAACGTGGCGAATTCATATCTAAACAAAAAATAGATCTTGAAGAAACTAAAGCAAAACTAGAAAACTTAATAGACAATACAACGGCAGTAATGAAGACACAATTTGCAAGACAATTTAAAGAAATAAATGAAAACTTTAAGGTTGTATTTAAAGAACTATTCGGTGGTGGTAGAGCAGAACTTAAACTAGTAGACGATAAAAATATACTAGAAAGTGGAATAGAAATAGAAGCAGAACCACCTGGAAAGAAACTACAAAATATGTCACTGTTATCTGGTGGAGAAAAAGCTTTAACAGCTATAGCAATACTATTTGCAATACTAAAAATAAAAGCACCTCCATTCTGTGTTCTAGACGAAATAGAGGCTGCTCTAGATGATATTAACGTTGCAAGATTTGCAAGTTATTTAGAAAAGTATTCAGATGAAACACAATTTATAGTAATAACACATAGAAAGGGTACTATGGAAGTTGCTACATCAGTATATGGTGTAACAATGCAAGAATATGGTATATCTAAACTTGTATCTATGAAGCTAAAATAAAAGAGGTAAAGTGAGGTTAGAAATAACCTCGCTTTTTTATAATCTTTAACATACAAAAAATTCCATAAAAATACAAAATATGACATATAAATATTCCAATAAATGTAAAACTGTGATAAAATGATGCTGGAATAATATGGCAGGTATAGAAAGGAGGGTAAAGCTTATATGTTCTAATTTAATAAAAAGGGGGAATATGTAATGATTAACTTTAAGAGTATAAAATGGAAAATATCCATTTGGCTTATGTTAGTTCTAACATTTTTTAACGGAATGCAAGTATTAGCAATAAGTGCTGTAAACATATATGTTGAAAACAGTTATTTAACAGCCTCAGAAACATCTACTGAAGTTGAAGAAACAGCATATAATGTCGAAGTATTAGGTGAAGATATTTCTAGAAGGACAGAAAATGAGAAGCACTTTATAATGAGTGATGGAAGTATGACAGCAGTAATGTATAGTGAAGATGTTCATTACTTAAAAGATGGAAAATATGAAGAAATAGATACATCGTTAACGGATGGAACAGACGAGTATTCTATTAAATCTAGTCCAATAGATATAAAGTTTTCTAAAAAAGCTAAAGAAAATAAAATACTAACAATAAAAAATGATAACTTTAAATTAACGTGGGGATTAAAAGGAATTATCAAAACAGAAGGTAAAGCAATCAATTTGGAAAGTAATACTCAATCTGATGGTGTTGAACTTAATGAAAATTTTGAACTTCAAACAAAAACAGGTGTGATAACATATGAAAATGTATATACAAATGTAGATTTAAAATATACTGTTTTAAATCAGGGTATAAAAGAAGAAATTGTATTAAAATCAAAAGAGACTATAAACAATGAATTTGTTTTTACTGCAAACATTAAAGATATAATAGCAACACTAGAAGAAAATAATACTATAGTATTTAAAAATCAAGATAAAGAGGTATTTGTTATACAAGCTCCATATATGTATGATGCAAATAATTCATATAGTGAAAATATAACATTAGAATTAAACGAGACAAAAAATGGGTATGAAATAACAGTTATGCCAGACAAAGAATGGTTAGAAGATGAAGCAAGAGAATATCCAATTGTAATTGATCCAACAATAACAACAGTAAGAAGATATACAGATATTACAGATACTTGGATATACAATGGAGATGATACAAATAATACGGCAAGATATAATCAACATATATTAAGAGTTGGTGCAAAGACTACGCTTACTAATAATGCCCATAGAACATTAATAAAATTTGATTTGCCAGAATTAAAATCAGGAGACCAAGTAATAAATGCTGAATTTAGAATAAGCAATTATCCAGCGACTGATGAGTGGATACCGCCAACGGAAACTAGACAAATAGATGTACATAAGATAACTAAAAATTGGAATCAAGAGACGGTAACGTGGAAAAGTATTTCAACTAGTTTTGAAACAGATGCAGCGGATCATTTTATGTATAAATATGAGACATCTAACACAAAGAAAACAAATTCAGTAGATATAACAAAAATGGTTAAGGAATGGTACACTACGGGAAACAATTATGGATTAATGTTGAAAGAACACAATGAAAATATAAGTACACAAAAACAATCTGTATTTTTCTTGTCAGCAAATACAGGGGCTGCATATGAAGCAAAGAGACCAGTTGTATATATTACATATAGAAATCAAACAGGGTTAGAAGGATATTTATCATATCATACATATAATGTGGGGAGAGCAGGAACAGTATATTCTAATGATTATAACGGTAATTTAGTATTAGTACATCCAGATGTAGCAACATTAGGAGGTGTATTTCCTGTAACTGTTAATCATGTTTATAATTCAAACGATAAAACAGCCAATATAGGATATGGAAACGGATTTAGATTAAATCTAACACAGACCTTAGAAAGCGTGACTTTAAGCGGTGTAACTTATCTTAAATATATAGATGAAGATGGTACAGCACATTATTTCTATAATAAAGATGGTGTATATCATGATGAGGACGGTATGAATTTAACATTAAACTTAGAGAATGAACAATATGTTATGCGAGATAAAACAGGAAATAAGAGTATATTTGAAGCCTATGGTGAAAATACGTGGAGATTAATAAAAATAATAAATACAGCAAATCAAGAAGCGATAATAACATATGATGGAGCATATATTTCTAAAATAACAGATTGTACAGGACAAGAAATAATATTTACATATACAGATAACAAACTAACTAAATTAACTGATCCAACATCTCGAGAATGGACATATGAATACACTGGGAATAATTTAACTAAGATTAGCTATCCAGACGAAGAATATACAACATATGGCTATACTAATAATTTGATAACAAATGTAATAGATATAGATAATAGTAAACTAGGAATAGAATATTATGATGTAAATCCAAATAAGGTTAAAAAGGTAACAGAATACGGAACGGATGGAACTACCGGAAGTTATATGACAATAACATATGGAACTAATTCCACAAAATTTGTAGATAGTGAGTCTAACATATTATATTATAATTTTTCAAATGTAGGTAATTTAATAAGTACATCGGATTATGGTACATCTATAGATTTAAATGAAGTGTATGGGCAAGTTATAACATATGGATCGACAGAAAATACGATACACAAACCTACAATAGCGTATAATGGAACGCAACCGGTAAATAATTTACTTAAAGATTCGAGTTTTGAAAAGGAAGATAGTAGCTGGAATCTAACAAGCGAAGTGGAAGATGGAATAACAGCGGCAAGTCTAGCACTTTCTACAGAAACTACATTGTATGGTTCTAAATCTATGAAAATTGCAAGTTCAGATGCATTAAGTACGGCTCAAGTTTCGCAAATAATTACAGGTCTTTACGCGGGAGATTATACTTTAAGTGGGTACATTAAGAGCGAGGATGTAGTGAGTGCAGAAGACGGAGTATATTTAACAATATGTTATACAAACTCTAATGGAGTGATTGTAAGTAAAAAGACAAAGCTAATAACAGGAACTAAAGATTGGACAAGGTATTATGTTTCTATAAAATTACCAGAAGGAATTACAAGTTTAACAGCAAGTATAGTAATGGAAGGTGCAATAGGCACAGTATATGTAGATGCGATGCAATTAGAAACGGGAAGTACAGCTAATTATTATAATGTTGTAGAAAATAGTAATTTCAAAAATGATACTACGTATTGGACTAAAACAAATTTGAGTAGTTCTTGTGGATTACAAACTTACGGTAATGCAAAAGCATATAGAATATATGCGGACACGTCTAAAAAAACAAGTTTGAACCAAGTGTTGAACATTTCTGGTAAAGCAGGAGATATATTAACTATAGGTGGACTAGTTAAAAATCATGGAGCTAAAAATTATGGTACTCGAGAATGTAAAATTTCTATTGGTATAACTAAAACGGACGGCTCGAAACAATGGATAAGTACAAAAGCTAGCCCGGATTCTAACGAATGGCAACATATTACATTTAGAGCTAAAGCGGAAGCGGATTATACAAGTATACAAATATATTTGTGTAGTTATTTTACAGTAAATTACGCCGAATTTACAAACATATATTTATATAAAGGTGGAGATGCAAACTTATATACATATGACGATGACGGAAACCTTGTATCAACAACAGACCAAGATGAAAATGTTAATTCTAATGTATATAATGCAGCAAGTAGATTAATAAATGTAAAATCATTTAAAGGTTCAGAAGTTAAATATGAATATGATTTAGAAGTTAAAGATAGACTAACTAAAGCTGTAGATAATTATTTAGATTTAAACTATGAATTCGAATATGATAACGAAGGAAACATTATACAAACTTCGATAACAACAGATGATGCGATTTCAGAAATAGAAATAGGAAAAACATATTATATAGAAAGTTCTAGCAGTAATAAATTTGTAGATGATTATGCGAGAACTGAAGAAACAAGCAGTAATAAATATTTACAAAATTATTTTACTGGTAAAGATGGACAAAAATATATAATAGAAGAAGACGAAGATGGTTTGTGGAGTATAAAAACAAATAATGGTACAAACAAATACTTTACTGTCGCAACAAATGGAGAATTAATAATGGACGACTATACAGGAGAATATAATCAAAAGTTTGTGTTATATAGACTAGCAGATGGAAGCTATTATATAAGTTCAATGGAAACTGGATATGTTATGGAACTTGCAGAGAACAAAGTAGATAAAGGTATAGGATATGTATTTGTAAATTATTTTGAAAATAAAGAAACACAAAGATTTAAATTTAGAGAAATAAATTTAGATAAAACATATAATAAATACGGATTAGAATCTAATGAGGTGTATAGAATAAAAGTAAAATTTAGCGGACTTTATTTAGATCACACGGAAGGCGCTGAAATAGATAATTTAGTACAAAATAAATTAGATGAAGAAAAAGAATCACAATTATTTAGAGTAGTTAGAATAACAGATAATAAATATAAGCTTGTACCTTATGATTCTGAAAGCGGAAAAGCAATAAGTTCAAATGGAAACGATATAAATAGTAATATAGTTGTATCTACATATAATAGTTCAAATCAAGATCAAATATGGGAAATAAATCATGTTGAGAACGGAGAATATACGATAAAATCGACTTTATCAAATGGATATTTATTAGGGTTGGCAAATGATGTAGAAACCGAAGGAACAAATATAGTATTAAATGCGATAGCAGATGTAGATAAGCAAAAATTCTATTTTGAGAAGGCTGGAATTTTTGATATACATGAAGGAGATTTCTATGAAATATATGTTAATGGATGTGTATTAACTAGTGATGAAAATTCCAATGTAATAATAACACTAGATGAAGCTTATGATATGTGGAGTTTCAAAAATTTGAACAATGGATATTATATAATAAAAAATGTATTTACAGACAATGTCGTAACAATATCTGATACAGGTGCAGTAATATTAACATCAGAAGATACAACATATACAAACTTAAATCAACAATTTGAGTTAGTAGGTGTAGGTGGTGATAGCATAAGGATAAAACCAAGAACATATTCTGGAACAAAGGCATTATCTGGATATCTTGAAGATATAAGTGGAGTAGTGACTATAGATAATAGTGAAAGTACGCATTCACAAAATGCATATTTCTATTTAAGCTTATCTCTTAAAGGAACAATTTCAACTCGCAATGAATATACAAATTTCGGAAGGTTTTTATCTAAAGAATATGATGAGCTTGGAAATGTAATAAGCTATTCGTATAATAGCGATGGTACAATAAATACAATGATAGATAAAAACGGGAACGATACATATTATAGCTATGATGATATGCAACGTTTAGTATTTATGTATAAAGGCGATAGAATGGTTTGGTATACATACGATAAAGATAAACTAACAGAAATAGATAATAATGGGTATACATATTCATTTATATATGATGTATTTGGAAACTTACAAACAACAAAAGTAGCCGGAAGAACATTAATGACAAACAACTATGATATAAATAATGGAAAACTATTATCTACAACATATGGTAATAACCATAGTGTAAGTTATGAATATGATAGATTTAATAGAGTTAGTAAAGTAATAAATAGTGACAATACTTATACATATGCATATAACAAACAAGGAACCTTAAGCTATATAGAAGACAATACAGGAAGAAAAGATTATGAGTATGATATATTAAATAGATTAATATCATATAGGTACAATAACTATGAAGTAGAGTATGAATACGACATATATAGCAATGTAACAAAGAAAATACAAAAAATAGAAGGTAGTGAAAAGGTAACAGAATATTCAGTAGATAAAGCGGGAAGATTAAATAATACAAAATATGATGGAATGCTAAAAATGTATAATTATGATGCGTATTCAAGATTAAATAGTACAGAACTTAAAACAGATTATACATCAAGAAGTACAACATATTCATATGCTAATGTAGGAGGAACTGGATATTCAACAAGAGTAGAAGAAGTAGTGGACAATGGAGAAAGAACATGGTATAATTATGACAGTAATGGAAATATTACACAAATACTAGAAAACAATGAGACTATTTACGAATACCAATATGATGAGCATAACCAATTAATAAAAGAAGATAACAAGATATTAAATAAAACAATAGAGTATACATATGATTTAACAGGAAATATAACAAGTAAAAAAGAATATGAATACAAAACAACAAATCTGTTAAAAGAAATAACATATACATATGATAGTAATTGGTTAGATTTATTAACAAGTTATGATGGAAAAACAGTAACAACAGATGCAATAGGTAATCTACTAACATATGATGGAAACACATATACTTGGATAAACGGAAGAAGTTTAGCAAGTATATCCGGAACAAAACAAATAGCATATACATATAACGAATCTGGAATAAGAACATCAAAAACAGTAGATGGAGTAACAACATATTATGAAGTAGAAGGAAGTAAAGTAGTATATGAAAAAACAGGGAATACAATAATCTACTACATATATGATGGAAATGGTGAGCTATTAGGCTTTGAATATGATAATAATAAATACTATTACAAGAAAAATGTTCAAGGAGATATAATAGGAATACTAGATAGTTTCTTAGAAGAAATAGTAACATACACATATGACTCTTGGGGAAAATTAATCTCTATAAAAGATGGAAATGATATAGAAGTAAGCAGTACAACACATATAGGATATATAAATCCATATAGATACAGAGGATATAGATACGATAATGAAACAGGTTATTATTACCTGCAATCTAGATATTACAACCCTGAATGGGGTAGATTTATAAATGCGGATGCAATAATAGCTAATGTTGGAGTGGCAGATGGATACAACTTATTTGCATATTGTGCGAACAATCCAATAAGTAGAAGCGATGAAAATGGGGATTTTTGGCAATTGGCGATAATAGCTACCGTAGTTATAGGGGTAATTGTAAGTAAAGCAATAGGATTATTAGATATAGATTCTCAAATGAATGTAAAAACGGAGAATATCACTCAACATCCGCCGTATGAGGTATCTACTGGTATACAAAGCACATATAGAAGTCGAAAAAATACAAACGCTCCAATAACGCTATATACAAGAAGTACGGTCGGTGCTAATATACCAAAAGGTAGTGCTACTGGTGAAGCGTCATTTGGTGTAAATATTGAGGTTGGAAATGTAATGTTAGAGTTGGATTGTTCAGAGTCGGTAAGTTTAACATTTGCTATTAATAATGGTGTGTCGGAAAGTTCAATGACGGGGTATTTTGATTGGGTAAGATGTCGAATAGGAATGGAAGGTAGTGTAGCAGATTTAACAAGAGATATACAAAATGCATCATTTACAAATATATCCAGAGATTTCTTTACAATACTTATATTCGAAGTGGAGCCATATATAACTCCGTTTCTAGATTGGGCTAAAAACAGCGTGAATCACTTGAGACGTGTTCCAGCATTTGCTCACTGAAAGGAGAACGTAAATGTATAATTTTGTTAGAATAATAATATTAACAATTATAACCTTGATATTGCTAATAATAATATTAAAAAATAAAAGTGCAAAAACAAAGACTGGGTTTATAATTGGATTAATAATTTGGAATGTATGTAGGGGAATATTATACAATATACCGTTTGAAAATTATTTTATGTCTTTCGAAACACCAGAAGATATTGTAAAATATATGGGAAGAGACAATTATGAAACTACAATAGAGGGAAAAGAAACAGCGTTGATGTTATATACATCTCAAAACGGTGCGTTTATAATGGAATTTGTGAACAAAGTAGATGGTAAATATAAATTACCTACTACTAAAATTCCGAAAATTGAGAGAAAATTAACAACGGATTATGGAGATGTTACTATATACAATGTATTAAATACACAAGATTATTATATGGACATAGCTTGGATATGTACTAAAGACATACAAGAAATTATATTAAACAACGATAAACTAGAGTTTTATAAAATTTACGTTAATGATGATGAAAATACTATTATAATATATGCAAAGGCATATTTGGAGTATTATCCAAACGGAAATTGTTTGAATATAGATGGAACAAATGTGTATTTTTAGATTTGGTGAAAAATATCAAACAAAATACTTGGGGTTATCAATAGATTAAATGATGATAATTTTGATAAAAATAACATTTAATATTTTACTAAAAATAAAAAAATAAACCCGCAACAAATCGTTGCGGGTCTATTTTTGCTTAGTTACTCAACTGCAATGAAGTAATCGCCTGTTTCGGTAAAGATGTGATACAGATTATCCTTCATCTTTTGAAGCTTTGTTACAAATACGGTTGTGTCGATGAATGCGGGGCCGTTGTCGCTCAAGTTTACGATAGAGATGTTGAGCGGTGCGTTTTGAACGGGTGTGTCTGTAGCGAAAGCGTAGGGAAGTTCAGAACCGGCGTAATGAAGTGCATTGAAGGCGATGTATCTGCAGGGACCAGTGTTGATCATACTGTACTCTTCAGATGCAAAGTCGATAGAAAGAAGACCATCGGTAAAGAATGCTTCAAACTTTCCGTTCTTTGAAGCGAGCTCAAATACCTGTACTTTTTTGCCAATAGACAATGTGTCTTGGAAGAATAAAACAATCTTCCAGTCCTTCTTAAATAACTTCTGATTGCGCTTTTCTGTGATGAATTTCTCCGTCTTAGTCATAAAACCTCCTTGAAAATTATTTTTTGAGATATACGCTATTAACAGAAAGTATTATATCATAAGCTTTTGATAAAATCAAGGTATACATAAAAAAGAGAAGAGACATAAGTCTCTTCAGGGGTAATAATATAAAATAAATATTTGAGGGTATATAAAGGTAATATGTATTACTATTCTGTAATACAACTAAATTATATTACTAATATATATTTTGTATTGTCGAAAAATATACTGTGTTTGCAAAAAGAAAAACTAATTTTGTCGAAAAAAAGACAGGCTATTAAACCTGTCTTTTCTTTTCGTCACGGATGAAAATGTAGTAAGCTTTGCCACCTAAAGTTGTTACGTAATATAAATCTTTATCTAAGATTTTAACAACCAATGTTTTGTCCATAAGATGAGGAACTTCTCTTGGTTTGTTATCTTTAATATCATAGACATATATATACGGAGTTGTATCTTGGGTGGGGATGCTACTCATAAAACCTATATGAGTGTGTATGCACCTATATACTTTTGGATTTAGACAAAGATGGAACGATTCAAACGGATTGCTTATTAAATAAAGACCATCTTCGATGCTTTGGACTAATGCGCTATTTTTGATAATTGTTTTGGCTACGATGTTGTAATGAATAAAAAGTGTTGTGCACTTAAATTTTCGCCCTGTCTTAGGCTCCTTGTCTGCAAAAGCTAAATGCCATTTCTTTGTTCTTTCGTAAGCAATTGCTTCTTTGAAGACCCTATCATCTTCTTTTTTCATAATTCCTCCTGTTCAAAATTATTTTTACATAGAATATTAAAAGCTTTTTTAGTATAACATTAGGCGGCAAAAAAGTCAAATAAGGAGCAGCTTTTTAGAGCTGCTCTGAGAGTAAATATATTTAATATATTATTAAAAAAGGATTTATGAAAAAGGTAAATGTACTCTATTGTGAATACACCTAAATTATAGTATAATACTAGCAAAATAGATGTCGAAATATATGTGCAAATATTAAAAGAAAAGTCACATATTGTAAAAATAGATAAAACATATTTAGAAGGAGACAAAATGGAAAAGAAAGTAAATGTAATTGGTGCTGGTTTAGCAGGCACTGAATGTGCATATATATTAAGCAAATATGGAATAAAGGTAAGACTTTATGAAATGAAACCAAATAAAAAAAGTCCTGCACATGTATCAGACAAATTTGGAGAGTTGGTATGTAGTAATTCTCTTAAATCTGAACTTTTAACAAATGCATGTGGACTTCTTAAAGAGGAAATGAGAAGACTAGGTAGTCTTTTTGTAGAAGCTGCATATAGTTCAAAAGTTCCAGCAGGAAATGCCTTAGCAGTAGATAGAGAAAAATTTGCAGAATATATAACAAACAAAATAAAAAGCGAACCTAATATAGAAATTGTTTATGAAGAAGTAGAAGATGTAAATAATTTAGAAGGTATAACCGTAATAGCAACAGGACCTTTAACAAGTGATAGTTTATCTAAAAGCATAGCAAAACTTGTAGGAGATGAGGGGTTATATTTTTATGATGCAGCAGCACCAATAATAACTAAAGAAAGTATAGATATGACAAAGGCATATAGAAAAGATAGATATGGTGAAGTTGGAGTAGGA
>JAFXEC010000052.1 GCA_017521005.1 Clostridia bacterium
ATATATGCGTGATGAAAAGAGGAGAAAAAATGGAAGAAATCAATATTAAAGATTTATTTGAATTTTTTATATCAAAAATAAGAATAATAACATTAGTAGTATTAATTGTAGTTTTAATTGGTGCAGTATATTCATTATGCTTCCAAGATCCAATGTTTGAATCTACAACTAATATGGTTCTAACTGGAACAGCTAGTGCAAGCGGTAGCACTACATCTAAGGTAGAAGGTGGAGAAGCTATTACTCAAAATGATATTAACTTAAACTCTAAGTTAGTTGCTACATATAGAGAGATTATTAAATCTAAAACTGTATTAAAAGATGTTATAAACACACTAGATCTTGAATATACAACTAAAGAACTATATAGAAATATAACTGTTTCAACAGTATCAGATACTGAAATGATTAGTATTACAGTTAAGTCTTTAAATGCAGAAGAAGCAGCTAAAGTAGCAAACAAACTAGCTGAAATATTTAGTGAAAATATTAAAGAAATATATAACATAGAAAACATTTCTATAATAGATAAAGCTGAAATAGAATCTGTACCTACAAACATAAATGTAGTTAAACAATTAATAATATATTTCCTAATTGGTTTTGTAGTTGCATGTGGTATAGTATTTGTACTATTCTATTTTGATACTACATTAAAGGATGTTTCACAAATAGAGAAAATGGGATTTGTAGTATTAACTTCAATTCCAGAAAGAATAGAAGAAGGAGGTAAGAAATAATGGCTAATATAATTTCACATAATAATCCTAAATCTATAATTTCAGAAAGTATAAAAATACTACGTACAAATCTTCAATTCTCAAATGTAGATGGTAGTCTTAAAACAATTATGATTACATCTTCAATATCTGGAGAAGGTAAGAGCTTTACTACAGCAAACCTTGCAGTATCATTTGCAGCACTTGGAATGAAAATTTTAGTTGTAGACTGTGATATGAGACGTGGAACACAACATAAACAATTTGGCATAACAAATGCTAATGGTTTATCTGATCTTTTAATAGATCCAGTTATGAACTTAGATAAATATGTAAAAACAGTAGATATAGACAATGTTTCGGTAATAACTGCTGGTACAGTACCACCAAACCCAAGTGAATTATTAAGTTCAAATAGTTTTGCTAAATTCTTAGAATTAGTAAAATCAAAATATGATATGGTTATTTTAGACGTTCCACCAGTAACTGTAGTTCCAGATGCATCTATTGTTGCTACAAAAGTAGATAAGACAATAATTGTTTCTAGAATAAAAGTTACACCAATGGAAGAATTAGAAAAAACTAAAAAGATGTTAGAGAACGTAAAAGCTAACATTGCTGGTGTAGTAGTAAATGGTGTTAAAACATCTGCTAAAAAATACTATGGTAACTATTACAAATAAGGAGTAATATGATAGATATACATACACATATATTACATACGGTAGATGATGGTAGCGATGCTTTAGAAGAAAGTGTCGCTATATTACAATCTGCTGAAAGCGTAGGAGTAACAGATATAATTTGTACTCCGCATTATTTAAGCAAAGAAGAATTTAATAAAGAACTTGTATTAAAAAGGTTTAATGAATTAAAAGAAGAAATAAAAAAGAAAAATATAAATATTAATTTACATTTAGGAACTGAAATTGCAGTATATGGAAGAGTAGATAAATTATTAGAGGATAAAGATTTAACTTCTTTAGCAGGATCTAAATATCTTTTAATAGAATTTCCGATGGCAATAGATGTAGATTATGTTTTAGATACTGTGTATGAAATTAAAGTGCGTGGGTTTATTCCGGTAATTGCACATCCAGAAAGATGTGAATGCTTTAAAAGAGATTACAGCCTAATAACAAAAGCAATTAAAGAAGGTGCTTTAATACAATGCAACATAGACAGTTTATTAGGTGGAAATGGTACTACGGCAAAAAGAATAATTAGAAGTTTACTAAAAGAACACAAAGTAGATTTCCTTGTTACAGATATACATAGTATAACAAATAACAGATATGAACGTTTACCTAAAGCTATGAAGAAAGTAGAAAAACTTGTAGGTAAAGAATATATGTATGAATTGTTTGAACACAATGCAAGAAAAATATTATTAAATGAAAATATAGAGGAGTAGTTTATGACAAAGAAAGTTTTCTCATTACTTTTTATAATATTTACAGCTAGTACGATTTTTTGTACTAGCGTTTTTGCTGCAACAAAGAACGATATAATTTCTTTTGTAAATGCGCAATCAGTATGTGGAGATACAGGATTATTTAATTCATATAAGAAGACATTTACTAGACTTCTTAAACAAAAGGATTTAAGTGCGTCAGAATTAAATACAATATATTCGTATTTACAAAATGCAGTAGGCATTTTAAATAGTAAAGGAGTTTGTAAAATTGCAGATCTAAGTAAGTTAACATCTGCAGAAAAGAAAAGTGTATATAACAGTCTTATGGCAGGAGCTAATATAATTACAAATGCGCCAATGTTAGAGGAAAAAGAAGAAGTGGTAGCACCTGAAACGCCTGAGAATAATGAACAAGACAAGGATAAAGGAAATACAGGAAATACTACTAAACCTACTACAAAACCAAATAGTAATAAAAATAATACTAACAAGAACAATACTTCAAAAGAAAATGAAGGAACTAAAATCACAATAAATACTCAAGATGGTACAATGGATATTTATGAAAATGGCGTATTAGTAGATAAACTAGAAATGTCTAATGCTAAAATGACATATACTGGAGCTAATATGACATATGTGCTAATATCTGTTATATGTATAGCTGTTTTTGGAGTTTCACTTTTAGTATTTGTTAAGTTATATGACATACATTCATCAAAAACTAGAATGGTAAAAAATATATTTGTCTCAGGAATGATTTGCTCCGCTACAATACTTTTAGTAGTATTAGTATTTGGAAGTAAAATAGAAAGTGCATTAGCAACAATAAATATGCTAAGTATATCTAACAGTAAAGAAGAAATACAAGTAGAACTAAATGATAAACATGAGATAGTTAAATATCCATCATATGGTGCAAATTATGGAACTTTAAGTATACCTGAAGTAAATATAGAAAATAAAATATACTTTGGGGATATGACCACAATACTTTCTTTAGGAATTGGACATACAACATCAAGTTCAATGCCAACTGAGGGAGATACTGTAATATACAGTGGGCATAATAGAGAAAATATGTTAGCAGGACTTAAAGATATTACAAAAGGAAATAAAATAACAGTAGATACAACATATGCTAAATGTACATATACAGTTGTTAAAACTGAAATTTTAAATGATACAGAAACAGGCAAACTAACAAAACAAAATAACAAAGAAACTTTAATACTATACACATGTTATCCATTTGGTAGTTATGTATATGCAAATAAAAGATTTGTTGTATATAGTGTGTTAGATAGTATAGAGTGGAAGTAGGTGGCTATATGAAACAAATAATAGGAATATTTTTAATGATAGTACAAACAGTGCTAGGAATTGTACTTTGTATTGGAATAGCTACTGTAATAAATATGAATTCAGACACTGTATTAAAAGCGGTATACAAGGCAAATTATTTAGAAACAACATCATTTGCTGCTAAAGAAACTTTAATGGGATATATGACAGAAGAAAAAGCAGATAGTATATTAAATGAAGTAAGTGTTAAATCTGAAATAAAAGAATTAGTTGGTGCTATTGACAACAATACTGTAGAAAAGAAAGCAGAAGCTATGAAAGCGGAAATGAATACTAAAGTTGTAATGTCTTTAGAAGATGATGTAGATGAAAATTTAAAAGAGCAATTTGCAACTATTGTAAGTAATGCATATATGAAAACAATTTTCCCTATTTCAGAAATGAGCTTAGTAAGTAAATATTGTGCGCTATATAAAAACAAAATAATTTTAGCAGTAGTTGTATTAGCGCTAATATATGGAATAATATTTGTGGCATTATCTAAAGGTAGAAAAACATATAAATGGCAAATAATATCTATGTATAATACAATAGTATTTACATTAATAATATTTGCACTTCTTGGAACATTTACAAATATAACAATAGGAAATGAAAGAACAAGCGAAGTAATAACAAACATTATAAAAAATGTAAGAGGAGATATTTTAATAGTAGTATTTGTAATGATACTATTGGCTATAGTATCTAACTACTTTGCATATTTTAGAAAAAAGAAAAGTAAACATTAATAATTAAGAAACAATGTGACTATTTTAGTTACATTGTTTTTTGCCAAATAATAATAAAAATAACAAAAAATATATAGCATTTGAAAAAACTTTGTGATAACATATATTTGTATAGTAATAAAGTGGATATTTCTGCGTAGATTTAAGCAAAGTATCTTAGGAGGTAAAACATATGAAGACGGTCGTAATAACTGGAAGCGCAAGAGGGCTTGGGTTTGAAATGGCAAAGGTATTTAAGAGAAACAATGTTAATGTTGTAATAAGCGATTTGAAGGAAGAAAATCTAAAGAAAGCTAAAAAATTATTAGATGAAATAGAAAGTGAATCTAAAGTGTCATATGCAGTTTGTAATGTAACAAATGAAGAACAAATTTTAGATTTAATTGCTCATGCAAATAAAACATTTGGCAGAATAGATATATGGATAAATAACGCTGGTGTAAACCAACCAGAAAGAGCTATATGGGAATTAGATACTAAAGATATAGACACAGTACTTAATGTAGATTTAAAGGGTGCTATAATAGGCTCTAAGTATGCTATGTTAGATATGACTAAAAATGGTGGTGGAGCTATATATAACATAGAAGGTTATGGTAGCAATGATGCTAAAATGTTAGGTTTATCTATATATGGAACAAGTAAAAGAGCAGTTACATACTTTACAGAAGCATTAGCGAAAGAATCTGCTGAAAGAAATACAGGAGTTATTGTTGGAAAACTTAGCCCCGGTATTATGATAACAGACTTTATAACTAATGCACTTGGAAATGGTGAAGCAATTAACCTTTCAGATAAAACTAAAAAAGTATATAACATACTTGGAGATTATCCAGATGTAGTTGCTAAATTCTTAGTAGAAGGAATGCTAAAGAATACTAAGAATGATGCTAAGATAGAATGGCTAACAGGATCTAAAGCAGCTTGGAGATTTATGACAGCAGGCTTTAACAAAAGAGACTTTTTTGATCAAAAGTTATTAAAAGAATAATCTAAAGATAAAAGAGGAAAAATGAAAAAAATAATACAAAAATATTTAGGTATAAAGAAACCTGAAATAACAAAAATGGATATTGGTTCTCAAAATGAAACATATGACATTAATGGTAAATATGTACTTAAAGTATTTAGTAAAGATGCAGTAGCAAACGATAAAGAAAAAGATTTGCGCGAATTAAAAGAAATGGTTGCAGAGGTCTTTAAGGATAAAGGAGTACCAATGGTACTTCCTTTAATGTTTAAGGACAGATACATTCAAGGAGATAATCCATACTTTGTAATATATCCAAAGGTTAAAATGAAGAGTGTTACAAGAGATGAGATTACAGATGAACATATTTTAGCAATAAGTAACTTTGTAGCTAAAATGCACAATATAAGAGTTGATGTTCCAGCACTTAAACATAAAAAAGAGAAGTTTACTATTGATGTAGATAAATACATTAGGCTATATAACCTAAACAACAAGATGAATGTTACATTAAGAGAAAATAAAGAGTTAATAGAAAAATTACAAAACAAAATAAATAATGCAATAGATTCTTTGAAATCTAAAGAGGTAATAAGTCATAATGACCTTAAATTAGATAATGTTTTATGGGATAAATTTAATCCATACTTTATAGATTTTGATGCGGTAGGATATGTAAATCATATGTGCGCAGCAAATGAGTATGCATATGTATGGTGTACAAAGAATGGAAAAATAGACTTAAAATGTTATGAGTTGTTTATGGCAAATTATCTTAAGTATCATTACTCAATAGATAATTTTGAAGATGTACTTTATATGACACTTTACGGTAAGTTTTCTTGGCTTAGATATAGTTTAGATAGAGGAAAATCTAAAGATGAAGAACAAGCAAAACAAGGAATAAACGCTGTAGTGCATCTATTAAAAGAATTTGCTATGTATGAAAGAACAATACCTAGCATGCTTAAGGTTTTAGAAAAACTTGTAAAGAAAGATGAACCAGTAAAGAATACAGGTATAAAGCAATTAACGAATTACCATTCACATACATATAGATGTCGTCACGCAGATGACACAGTAACAGATGAAGATTATGTAAAAGAATATATAAAGGCCGGATTTAAAGAAATAGCCTTTACAGACCACGTACCGCAAAAGAATGTCATTGATACAAGAAAACGTATGAGAATGGATTATAGCGAAAAAGAAGACTATTTAAATAGCGTAAGACATCTTAAAGAAAAGTATAAAGATAAAATAAATATAAAGGTAGGATTTGAGATAGAATACTTACCAGAACATTTGGAAGAATTTAAAGAATTAAAAGAAGAATGTGATCTTTTAGTACTAGGTCAACATTATACGTATGACAGAAAAAACAACGAAGTAAAAGTATTTAATGAAAAGATAAGACCAGAATTTTCAGATGATGAAATAATTGAACACTATGAATATATGAAAGAAGCTGTAGAACATGATTTGGTAAAAATTATTGTTCATCCAGATATGTATATGTGCGTAAGAAAAGAATTTGGCGAGTTTGAAGAAAAAATAGCTAGAAAGATAGCTAGCCTTGCAGAAAAACACAATATAATACTTGAAATAAATCTAATGGATATATTTAAACATATGTGTGGAAAGAAACAAAATATAGAATATCCAAATAGAGAGTTTTGGAGAATAGTATCAGAATATGATGTGCCAGTAATATATGGTATAGATGCACATTTTAGAGGTCAAATAAGAAGTCATAAGGAAATGATAAAATTTGCTAGAAGCTATCTTGGAAAAGATATTGTTTCTAAGTTAAAATTTGTAGAAGATTGTAAATAAAAGGTCGTTATGACCTTTTATTTTTTTATACCTTGTTATATAATTACAAAGTAAATTATTATAAAAGAAACAAAGATTTTAATGGGGGTAATATGAAATCTGAAAAAAATATATTTATAGCGTTTATATTAAACTTGCTGTTTGCAATAGTTGAGCTTATAGGAGGTTTTGTAACAAATAGTATCTCTATAGTATCAGACTCTGTTCATGATTTTGGAGATGCGTTAAGTATAGGAATGGCATTTTTCTTAGAGAAGAAATCTAATAAAAAGCCAGATACTAAATATACATATGGATATCTTAGATATTCATTATTAAGTGCGTTACTTACATCAGTAATATTACTTGTTGGAGCAATATTTGTAATAATAAACGCAGTGCCAAGATTAGTAAATCCAACTGAAGTAAATCATACTGGTATGATTATTCTTGGAATACTTGGAGTATGTGTAAATTTAATAGCAGCAGCAAGAACATCGCATAGCCATAACTTAAACGAGAAAGCTATTAATCTTCATTTAATAGAAGATGTATTAGGTTGGATAGCAGTTCTTGCAGGAAGTGTAGTAATTAAGTTTACAGGTTTGTACATAATAGACCCAATATTATCTATTGGAATAACAATATACATTTTATATCACGTATATAGAAATATTAAAGAGGTATTTGAAGTGCTATTAGAAAAAGCTCCAAGTGACATAGATATAGAAAAACTAACACACGAATTAAATGAACTAGAAGAAGTAAAAGATGTACATCATATGCATATATGGACTATGGATAATATACACCATTATATAACACTTCATGCAGTACTAGATGAAGAAAATAAAGATATAGAACATGCAAAACATGAGATAAGAGAAGTATTAGAAAAATATAATCTTACACATTCTACTATAGAAATAGAATATAACAAATGTGAACATGATGGTTGTGAGATATCTCACATAGAAGGTGAGCATGAACATCATCACCACCACCATCATCATTAATATATAATTAGTTATAGTTTAGGAGGTAGTACTATGGAAAAAGTGGATATATACAATAGATTTAGAGAACATACTGGAAAAACTAAAGGAAGAAAAGAAGTAGAAGCAGGAGAATACAGAATCTCTACACACATTTGGGTAAAAGATTTAGAAGGAAAAATTCTTGTACTAAAACGTTCAGAAAAGGAAGATAAATTCCCTGGTATGTGGGCTCAAGTAGGTGGCGGAGTAGTAGCAGGAGATACAAGCAAAGAAACAGTTGTAAAAGAATGTATGGAAGAATTAAAGCTTACTGTAACTGAGAATAATATGTACTATGTTGGAAGCTATACACGTACAAGAGACATAGTAGATGTATGGCTTGTAGAACAAGATATAGATGTATCTAAACTTGTATTCCAAGAAGATGAAGTAGCAGATGCTAAACTAGTAACTATGGAAGAATTTGATCATATGATTGCACAAGGAATAGTAGTTCCTTCAATAAATCCTTCATACGATTTAATGAAAAACTATTTGAAACAATATAAAGATAAGAAATAATAAAAATAAATTAAAGAGGAAAATATATGGTAGGTAAATATAAGGTAATAACACTATGTGGTTCTACTAAATTTAAGGATGAATTTTTAAGAGAACAAAAACGCTTAACGTTAGAAGGAAACATAGTAATTTCTGTAGGACTATTTGGCCATTCTGGGGATAACGAAGTTTGGGAGAATATGGACGAAGGGACTTTAACTAAAACTAAAGAAATGTTAGATGATATGCATAAAAGAAAGATAGATATGGCAGATGAAATATTTGTTATTAATGTAAATGGTTACATAGGTGAAAGTACAAAGTCTGAAATAGCTTATGCAGAAAGTACAGGCAAAACAGTAAGGTATCTAGAAAGTTAATAAATGGAGGTACATATGAAAAACGTAATATTAGAAATAAAAGGATTAACTAAATATTATGGGAAAATATTAGGTGTAGAAGATTTATCTTTATCTTTAAATGAAGGTGAAGTGTTTGGCTTTATTGGACCTAATGGTGCAGGTAAAAGTACTACTATTCGTTCTATAATGCATTTAATAAACAAAACAGCGGGAATTGTTTTAGTTAATGGTAAAGAGTTTAATAGAAATGATACTAGTATAAAAGAGATGATTGGTTATCTTCCAAGTGAAGTTAATCTTTATGAAGATTTAACAGTTAAGCAAATGTTAGATTACCACGAATCTTTTTATAACAAAGACATACATAAAAGAAGATGCGAACTAGTAGAAAGACTAAAATTAGATGAGACTAAAAAGGTAGAAGATTTATCTTTAGGTAATTCTAAGAAGTTAGGCATAGTTCTTGCTTTTATGCATGAACCAAAGCTTTTAATATTAGACGAACCAACAAGTGGACTAGATCCTATTATGCAACAAGAGTTTTATAAACTGCTTGTAGAGGAAAAGAAAAAAGGTACAACAATATTCTATTCTACGCATATATTAAGTGAGATATCTAAGATTTGTGATAGAGTGGGTATTATTAAAAATGGTAAACTTCTAAAAGTAGAAAAAATAGGAGAACTTCTTAAAAAGAATTTAGATTTAGTAACAATTGAATCTAAAGAGGTGGCTGCTATTTTATCTGAACTTAAAGTAGAAACTATAGAAAAGGAAAAGAATACTGTTAAGTTCAAAAACGTATTACCTGCAAATGAGTTAATAAAAGTTATTTCTAAATATGATATAGATGATATTTTAATTGAGGAAGCAAGTTTAGAAGATATCTTCCTACATTATTATGAATAGGAGGTAATAATATGTTTAAGAGAGAAATGAAAATAAACTTAAAAGGATTTTTAATATGGACAACAATACTTGTTGGATTGTTTTTCTTAATACTTGTTATTTATCCTAATGTAATAGCAGGTGAAAGCGCAGAAATGATGGATGAAATGCTTAAGATGTTTCCAGAAGATTTGTTAAAAGCATTTAATATGGATATATCTTCAATTAATACAGCTTTTGGTTGGCTTAAATCTGAGGGCTTTGTTATGATACTTTTAATAATAGGATGCTATGCTGGAGTATTAGGTTCTAATATACTACTTAAAGAGGAAAGTGATAAAACAATAGAATACTTAAATAGTTTGCCTGTAAGTAGAACAAAGATTGTTACAAGTAAAGTGTTTGCGGGATTAATATACATAGTTTTAATGGTAGTATTACTTGGAATATTTAACTTTATAGGATTAAGTATTACAGAAGAATTTGATGAAAAACTTCTAATATTGCTTAGTATAACACCATTATTACCAGCAGTTGTAATATACTTTATGTGTATGTTTTTATCTACATTTACACACAAGACTAAAAAGACATTAGGCATAAGTTTAGGAATAGTAATGCTAAGCTATGTATTACAAGTCTTGTCTACTATGGGAGAAAAATTAGAATTCTTAAAGTATACATCTGCATTTACATTAGCAGATATACGTAATGTAATGACAGAAGCGTGTATAAACCCTGTTATGATAGTTGTAACAGTAACAATATCTTTAATACTATTTATAGTTACATTATTCAGATATGATAGAAAAGAATTAGTATAAGTTTTTAGGAGGAGAATATGACAGAAAAAGAAAAGATGCTAAATTGTGAAATATATAATCCTAATTATGATGAGGAATTAATAAAAGAAAGAACAATAGCACAAGATTTGTGTTTTGAGTATAACAATATAAGACCGTCTGAAATAGAAAAAAGAAAAGAGTTAATAAAGAAAATAATAGGTAAATGCACAGATAATTTTTTAATAGAGCAACCTTTTGTTTGTGATTATGGATATAATATAGAATTAGGAGATAACTTCTATGCAAATCATAATTTAACTATTCTAGATGGCGGTAAAGTTAAATTTGGAGACAATGTCTTTATTGCACCAAATTGTTCATTCTATACCGCAGGACATCCGATAGACTATATAGAAAGAAATAAAGGTTTAGAGTATGTAAAACCAATTACAGTTGGAAGTAATGTGTGGTTTGGTGGAGATGTATGCGTATTACCAGGAGTAACTATTGGAGATAATGTAGTTATTGGTGCTGGTAGTGTGGTTGTAAAAGATATACCATCAAATTCTGTAGCAGTGGGTAATCCTTGCAAAGTAATTAAAGAAATTAAATAGGGGAATATATGAAGAAAATACTAATAGGTATAATTATTATAATTGCAATTTCGTTAGGTGTATTTTTTATTCAGGATGAAAAAGAATTTAATATTACTTTTAACAATACAAGTGTTAATATACCAGATAATGTTATATTAAAAGATAATGTTATATATATATCACAAGGCGGAAAATATATATTAAGTGGTCTTGCGAAAGATTATGAAGTAAAAATAGACACAGATAAATCGGTTACACTTGTATTAGACAACCTTTCTTTGGAAAGAGATAAAGATGCTATTAATATACTAAATGCAAAAGATATTACTATAGAAGTTATTGGAGACAACACTATTTCGTCTATAGAAGGAGTAGGTATATATAGTAAAAGTGATATAAATATAAAAGGTACAGGAAAACTAAATATAGATGCGTATGAGGGGATTAAGACAGATGGAGAGTTGCAAGTAGAAGAAGTTAAATTAAATATTAATTCTACTTCTGACGCAATAGAAGCAAAAGTACTTGGATTAAATAAAGTAGATATTAAAATTAAAACAAACGGAACGTATATTGAAGATAACGAAAGTGGCAGATATGCATTTATAAATAACAGATATATAAAGGTTGCAAAATCAGATCTTGAAGAATATAACAAGCTATATTCTCTTGTTGTTTCAAGTAAAGGAATGAATATAGAAGAAACATTAAATGTAATTGAATCTAATTTAGATATAGATAGTATAGATGATGCAATTAACGCAAAGAAAACTATTAATATGCATAAAACAAATGGCATAATGAATACAAACGATGATGCTATAAGTTCAGATACAGAAATTGTTTTAGATGAATGTAATATAGATATAAAAGCATGTTACGAAGGAATAGAAGCAGAATATATAACAATTAAATCGTCAAATTTAAATATTTCAGGTGATGACGACGCACTAAATATTGTAAGTGATGAAGAAAAAGGTGAACTATTTGTAGATAAAAGTAATATTAATATTGATGTTAATGGTGATGCCTTAGATATAATGGGAAAAATAGATATAGCAAATAGTAGTATGTATATGAAGGCGGGAGATAATGGTATACAATCTAGAGAATTTAGTGTAAATAATTCTAAAATAGAAGTGTATTCATATAACATAGAAACATATGCGCATATAACAAAGCCAATAATTTTAGAAGGTGAAATAATTTTAGCACAAAATTCAGATAAATTTTTCTTAGCAACAAATTATCAAAAGACATTAGAGGCTACAAAAACACCATATGCAATTATTAATAATTTAAATAGTTTTAAGATAGTAGATGAAAATAATAATGTAATATTTGAAACAAATAATAAAGAACCAGAATGTAAGAATTATATATATATAAATAACAAAATACAAAAAGATGTTACATATTATCTTGTAACAGAAAACACAAAAGAAATATTAGAATTTAATAATGTAAAGTGATGTATATCATATAAAACAACTGTAAATAATATAAAAAATATTGTGAAAAAACAAGAAATGTGATAAATAAATTATAAATTATACAATACGATTTAACAGATTAACATATGAAAGGAAGAGGGTTTATGAAAAATAGGAACATATTAAAAAAGGTATCTATGATTTTCTTGTGTATGAGCGTGCTTTTAAGTATATTACCAGTAACAGTTAGTGCAGCAAATACATCTGTGCCTGGAGCGGAAGGACATGTTCTAACAGATATAATAACAGGTACTTTTGAAGGTGGTTATGATTCTACAATTTTGGTATATAGTACGCCTAATGTTTCAGATTCTATTAAATATGAAATTAATGATAATATGGCTATTTTTGAAATACCTTCTTACGATAGTAGTAATTGGTATTTTGATGGTTGGCTTACATGGTATAAAGGTAGTCAATTAGGAGCGGGAGTTGTAACTAGTGATAAAGCAAATCCAAAATATAATGATGATTTAAATTACTTTGAAAGAAATGCTGATGAAAAAGTAGTATCAGGGAAATATTATGCTGCAGGATCTATGAGTGTATATAAAGAAGACGCGTGGCAGGGTACATATTATTTAAGTGCTATATTTAAACCAATTGTTACTGTAAATGTTGGAGACGGCGTAAGTTATACTGTTTCACAAGGTACGGCTATAAATAATAATAAATATGCAGTAACTTATGGTGGAAATGCAAGCATAAATTATACTATTACAGATAGCAGATATAAAGTAAAAAGCATATCTGCAAGCTATGGCACAAATTATTCAGAACAAGACGGAAAAGTAAATGTAAATTCAATTGAGAGACCTGTTACTATAACAATACAAACAGAATTAAAGCCAGAAGCAACATATATTGCGCCTACTGAAAAGACATTAACATATAATGAGAAACAACAAGAACTTGTAAATAAAGGGACTAGTACTGAAGGTACATTAATGTATAGTCTTGAAGAAAATGGAACATATAGTGAAAATGTTCCAACAGGAAAAAATGCGGGAGAATATACAGTTTGGTACTATGTAAAAGGAGACGCTAATCATTTAGACAGTGCTAAGCAGTCTATAACCGTTAGTATTTCTAAAGCGAATGCAGATATTGGAGAAGTAACTGCACAAGTGCTTAATAACATAACAGATATTTCTCAAGTTGTTCTAAGTAGAACTAACACAACATTAAAAGGAATTCTAAAAATTAAAGATGGCCAAACATTAGTATATGGAAATAATGAAGTAGAATATGTTTTTACTCCAGAAGATAATAACTATAACACAGTTGAAGGAAAAGTAAATGTTGTCGTAGCAGATACAATAGCGCCTGTGGGAACAGTTAGCATAAATGGAACAGCTAGTGCTAATTGGAATCAAATAGTTGAACCTATTACATTTGAATTATTCTTTAATACAGATCAAATATTGCAAATATCTGTTAATGATAATTTATCTGGAGTAGATAAAATAGAATACTATAGAAGTGAAGAAATAATAGATGCTAATTTGTTAGAAGATGAAAAGTGGGAAACAGTTATTGATGGAAAACTCAACTTAAAAGCAGAAAATAAAAAGTTAGTTTATTATGTAAGAATTACAGATAAAGCTAATAACGTGTCTCTATTATCTACTAACGGACTAGTATTTGATACAGTAGCTCCTAAGATAAGTGGCGTGGAAGATGGAAAAACATATAATTCTACAAAGACAATTACAATATCTGATGAGAATCTAGATAAAGTAACATTAAACGGAGAGAATGCAACAAATAAAATAACTCTTAAGAAAACTAACCTTGGTACTTATAAAATAGTAGCAACAGATAAAGCGGGAAATGTTAGCACTGTAACTGTGGAAATTTCAAATAATCCACCAACAGGAGATAATATAATGCTATATATAATGTTGGTTTTAGTATCTAGTATAGGTTTAATAATAACAATAAGAGCTAAAAAAGCTATAAAAAACAATTAACATATGATATAATGAACTAGTGAAAGCTAGTTCGTTTTTTATAGGGAGCATTTTATGGAAGAACAGAGAATAAAAAATAAAAGCATAAAAGAAATATTTCTAAACATATTAATACTATTATTTATAATAATATTAATAATTTCTATTGGTTGTATTGCTAAGTGGTTTATGGATAACAAAGAAAACAAAGAGATATCAGATAAAGTGTCGGAGGCTATAATAGAAATTAACGAAAACAAAGACGAAGAAATAGAGTATAAAGTAGATTTTGTTAAGTTAAAAGAAATAAATAATCAAATAGTAGCATACTTAAAAGTAAATGGAACAAAAATAGAATATGCTGTAGTACAAGCAAAAGATAATAGTTATTATTTAAGAAGAAACTTGGATAAAAAATATAATATTGGCGGTTCAATATTTATGGACTATAAAAATAAACTAGATGGAACGGATAAAAACATTGTAATATATGGACATAATATGAAAAATGATTCAATGTTTGGAACATTAAAAAACATATTAAAAGAAGAATGGTATAACAATGAAGAAAATTATATAATAAATTTAACAACAGAAAAAGAAGAGAAAAAGTATAAAGTATTTTCAGTATATAAAATAAAGACGGAAGATTATTATATAGATACTGAGTTTAAAGAAAACGAATTTGAGAAATTTATAAATACACTAAAAGATAGAAGCATAAAAGATTTTGGAACAGAAATAGATGAACAAGATAACATATTAACATTATCTACTTGTGCAGATAATAACGCATATAGGATAGTGTTACATGCAAAACAAATAGATTAGATATAATATATAAATTCAGTTGTTGTATATTTTGTACAAGCTGAAAAAGGAGAAGACATGTTTAAATTAGTATCAAATTTTGAACCAACAGGGGATCAACCTGAAGCAATTAAGGCTTTGGTGGAAGGAATTAAAAGAGGAGATAGAGGTCAAACACTACTTGGTGTAACAGGTAGTGGTAAAACCTTTACAATTGCCAATGTTATTAAAGAGGTAAATAAGCCTACAATAATAATGGCACATAATAAAACACTAGCAGGACAACTGTATAGTGAATTCAAGGAGTTCTTCCCTGAAAATGCAGTTGAGTACTTTATTTCATACTACGACTATTTCCAACCAGAAGCATATATTGCAGCAACAGACACATATATAGAAAAAGATAGTAGTATAAATGATGAAATAGATAGAATGAGACATAGTGCGACAGCAGCGGTTTTCGAAAGAAAAGACATAATAATAATTGCATCGGTTTCAGCTATATATGCATTAGGTTCACCAGAAGAATATAGAGACCATACATTATCTGTAAGACCTGGAATGCAAAAGTCTCGTGAAGAAGTAATGGAAAAACTTATTGAGATGCAATATACACGTTCAGATATGGAATTCTTACGTGGTACATTTAGAGTTAAGGGAGATATAATAGATGTATATGAAGTAGGTAACAATGAACACGCCCTTCGTATAGAATTCTTTGGAGATGAAATAGATAAACTTACATTTATTGAACCAATCTCAGGTAAAACAATAGCAAGAGTAGATCACGAATTAATATATCCTAAATCTCACTATGTTACATCCAGAGATAAAGTAAACAAAGCTATAGCAAGAATTAAGGAAGAACTTGATGAAAGACTTGCTGAGTTAAGAGCAGAAGAAAAGATAGTTGAAGCATATCGCTTGGAACAACGTGTGAACTTTGATATAGAAATGCTTCAAGAAACAGGTTTTTGTCAAGGAATAGAAAACTATTCTGTGTATATGGCAGATAGAGAACGCGGAAGTACACCATATTGTCTTTTCGACTTTATGGGAGAAGATTACTTAACAGTAATAGATGAATCTCACGTAACAATACCTCAAATAGGTGGTATGTATAACGGAGATAGAGCAAGAAAGCAAGCTTTAGTAGACTATGGATTTAGACTTCCATCTGCAATGGATAATAGACCGTTATCTTTTAAGGAATGGGAAGAAAAAACAAGACAATTAATATTTGTAAGTGCTACTCCTGGAGATTACGAAAAGAATAATTCTACACAAGTAGTAGAACAAATAATAAGACCAACAGGACTACTTGATCCTAAGATTACAGTTAAAGAAACCGATGGACAAATAGAAGACTTAATACAAAATATTAATGAAAGAGTTGCTAAGAAGGAAAGAGTGTTAGTTACTACTTTAACTAAAAAGATGGCAGAAGAACTTACTAGTTACCTTGAAGAAAAAGGTATCAAAGTAAGATATATGCACTCAGACATAAAAGCACTAGATAGACTTGAGATAATACGTGAGCTAAGACTTGGTAAGTTTGATGTATTAGTTGGAATTAACCTTTTAAGAGAAGGATTAGATATTCCAGAAGTATCTTTAGTTGCAATACTTGATGCGGATAAAGAGGGATTCTTAAGAAGTGAGCGTTCACTAATACAAACAATAGGTAGAGCAGCAAGAAACTCTGAAGGGCAAGTAATAATGTATGCAGATGAGCTTACAGACTCTATGGAAAATGCAATAAGAGAAACAAATAGAAGAAGAAAGATACAAGAAGAATATAATACTAAGCATGGTATTGTGCCTAAGAGTATTGTTAAAGATGTTAGAGATAGTGTTAAAGCTGTATTTAATGATGAAGAAGCACCTGTAATCGAACAAGAAAAAGGTGAAACATTAGAAGAAACTATAGATAGACTTACTAAAGAAATGTTTGAGTATGCTAGAAAATATGAGTTTGAAAAAGCAGCAGTATTAAGAGACTTAATAAACGAATTAAAAAACAGCTAATAAGCTGTTTTTTATTGCTATTATATAAAACATTTGGTATAATATGGATGTGAATTTCTTGGGGGAAAATTCTAATATTATATGTGTGCACAAGATTTTTAGGGTTGCAAAATATAAAGGAGGAATTTTTATGAAAGAAGAAATGAGCGAGTTTCTAAAAAATTTATATGCTTCAGGAGCAATAAGTAATTTGCATGAGGCTTTTGAAGAATTTCCTGTAGAGGAAGAATGGCATAAAGGTAATAGTGACAATTTTGTATGCGAAGAAAACGAAGAAGTTTATACTTCGTTTGAAGAAGGAGATATTGTATTCGTAAAAGAATATGAATACGCTGATGGTAAAAAAGGATATAAACATCTTTTTGTAATAATTGAAAGAAATGTTATGGCTGTTCCTTTTGAAGTATTTACTATGTTGATATCTTCTAATTTAGAGAAATTGAAATTTGAAGCAAACAAATTATTGAAGAAGGATAGTTTAAACAAATTACACAAAGATAGTATTGTTAAAACAGATAAGATATATCAAATTTTAATGAGCCAAATAGAAAAGAAAGTTGGAAGTGTAACGAAAGAAGCGTTAGAAGAATATAAGAAAAGCTTTGCACAAAGAAATAAAACATATGCTAAATATTTAAAGGATAAAGAGGAACTTAAAAGAGAGATACAAAAAGGAATAGATTCTGCCAATAATGATAGATTATACACTGCGGATGAAGTATACAATGAAGCAAAAGAACTATTAGAAACAAATAACCTAAAAGAGTAACAAACAACCCTAGACTTTTGTCTAGGGTTTTAATTTATTCATATATTATTTAGCAAGTTCTTTTTTGCATTTTGCACAAACGTTTTTATCTTTAAATACTGTAACGTCATTTCCTTCGCCACAGAATATGCAGCAAGGAGCATATTTTTTAAGAATTATTGATTCGCCTTCTACATAGATTTCTAAAGCATCTTTAGTATCTACACCTAAAGTTCTTCTAAGTTCCATTGGAAGTACGATTCTTCCTAATTCATCTACTTTTCTAACTATTCCTGTTGATTTCATAATTTTACACCTCGATAAGATAATACCATAGCTGTAAAATAAATACAAGCATTTTTTTCAATTCTAGTGGTGATAAGTTTCGCCTGAATTTATCTTAAACGCCCTAAATATCTGCTCTAGAAGGAATATTCTAATCATTTGATGAGGGAAAGTAAATTTCGAAAATGAAAGTAATACATTCGCATTTTTCTTAACAGGTTCACTTAACCCTAAACTTCCACCAATAACAAATGTAATAGTGGAGTTACCTTCAGTAGGAATCTTAGCTAATTTTTCACTAAGTTCTACAGAAGTAAATTCTTTTCCATGTTCATCTAATACAAAATTAAATGAGTTGTTTATATTATTTAATTTTTGAAGTATTGCTTGTCCTTCTTTTTCTTTTACAATATTAATGTTGCTTTCATTAAGTGTAGTAGGGAGCTTTTCGTCTTTAAGACAGATTATTTCTAACTTGCAATATTTAGAAAGTCTTTTTACATATTCTGCTTCGTATTCTCTTAAATATTTTTCTTTAAGATCTCCTACACATATTATTTTAATATTTATCATAAAATGTACTCCTCGTATGAAACATCCCTAGTAGCACAGTGGATGTTAAATTCATTTAGGTCAAAACCATTTTCTTTAAGAGTTTGGTTAACAGCAAATAATGCTTGTTCTGGCTCGTTATTGTTTTCACTAATATGACCTAAAAGAAAATTTCTTTTTCCTTCTTTGGCAAGGCATAGTATCGTATCTGATGTATCATCATTAGACAGGTGACCAATATCACTTTGTATTCTACATTTAAGTGGGTAAGAGTAAGGACCATACATAAGTAGGTTCCTATCATAGTTACACTCTAAAACCGTAAATGTTGAATCTGAAAGTTGCTTGTATACATCATCTGAAACATAACCCAAGTCTGTAGCTATTGTAAGTTTTGATTCTTCGTTTGCAAAAGTAAAGCCTAGAGGCTCTTTTGCGTCGTGCGAAATTCTAAATGGTGTAACTTTAATATCTTTAAGATAAAACTCGTTATTTTGGCTTACAGTAACAAATACAGGCTCTTTTTTTAGCTTGTCCTTATGTTTATCTAAAAGATATGATTGGGTTCCATTAGATGTATATATTGGAATATCTGTTTTGTTAATTAAAGTGGCAACACCTTTTGTGTGATCTATGTGTTCGTGGGTAATAAATAATGCGTCAATTTCAGAAATGTTGATACCAAGGGTATCTAAAGATTCTGTAAGCGACTTAAAAGAAACCCCAATGTCTACTATTACAGTAGCCTTTGGGGATCTAATTAAATACATATTACCTGAACTGCCACTATATAATGGATATAGTTTTAGCATAATACGCTCCGTTTCTTATTAGTCGTTTGTAATTTCGTATTCAATATTAGCACCAAGTGCTTTGAATTTATCTACGATATTTTCGTAACCACGTTCGATGTGGTGTATGTCATATATTTCTGTTGCGCCATGAGCAGTAAGACCTGCAATTATCATAGCAGCGCCAGCTCTTAAGTCCATTGCTTTAACTGGAGAACCATAAAGTTCTTTTACACCAGTAAACATTGCTGTTCTATCATGGTAAGAGATAGTAGCACCCATTTTAACAAGTTCTGCAGTATATTGGAAACGAGATTCCCAAATACTTTCAACTATCATTGAACTTCCAGTTGCAAGTGTTAAATATGTACCAAATTGAGGTTGCATATCTGTAGGGAAGCCTGGGTATGGTAGAGTTTTAATGTTAATAGCTTTTGGAGCTTTGTTCATTCTAACTCTAATACTATCTTCGTATTCTATAACTTCAGCGCCAGATTCTTCTAGTTTAGCTGAAATAGGTTCCATATGTTTTGGAATACAGTTTTTAATTAAAACATCGCCTTTTGTAGCAGCGGCAGCAACCATAAATGTACCAGCTTCAATTTGGTCTGGTATGATTGCATAACTAGATGTTTGTTTTAAGCTTTTTACACCTGTAACTTTAATAACATCTGTACCAGCACCTTTAATGTTAGCACCAACAGAGTTTAAGAAGTTAGCTACGTCAACTATATGTGGTTCTTTAGCACAGTTTTCTATTGTAGTTGTTCCAGGAACTAGAGTAGCTGCAAGTATTGCATTAATTGTTCCACCAACTGTAACAACATCAAAAAAGATAGAAGAAGCTTCTAATTTTTTAGAAGTAGCATAAACATTTCCTCTTTTAACTTCAACTTCTGCACCTAAAGTTTCGAATGCTTTAATATGTTGATCTATTGGTCTTGCACCAATGTTACATCCACCTGGTAAGCTTATTTGTGCGTTACCAAAACGGCTAAGTAAAGCTCCAAGTAGGTAGTATGATGCTCTAAATTTGCTTGTTAAATCATATGGAGCTACTGTTGTATGTATGTCTGTATTATCTATTATCATTTCATGTTCAGATAAGTATTCTATTTTAGAACCTAAGCTTTCTAATATTTTTACAAAAGCACGTATATCTGAAATGTTTGGTACATTCTCTAAATGACATTTGCCAGCAACTAGTAACGTAGCTGGAAGTATTGCAACTGCTGCATTTTTTGCACCAGAAATTGTAACTTCACCTTCAAGGCGACAAGGCCCATTAACTATAATTTTTTCCACTAAAAAATCCCCCTTAAAATATTTTTAGCAATATTTTTTATCTTCTGTCAAGGACAGTATAGCACAAAAGGAACTAAAATACAACCACTAAACAGAGTATATATATGTATATTTATTGTGTATTTTCGCTAGGATTTTCCATAGTATCTATTCTATCTTTAGATTCTCTTAAACACTTTTTGTTATTTGCAATTAAACATTTGCAACTGTTAGTAGCACTAGTTAAACAGTTTTCTACTTGAGCGATTGAAGAGAATATAGCAAGGTTAAAGCCACATACATAATGATTACAAGGCAGTCTAAAACGAGGATTTAGACAACACAGGAGTTTGTTTAGCAAGTTAGAGTTATTAATGTTATTCATAATACACCCCATAAAAACAGTTCTTGTATATTTTATGTAAGAGTGTCTTGAATTGTTAGATGTTCAAAATAAATTTCTTTTCTTTTTTATATCTTTGTGATACAATTTGCAACAAGAGAGGGTATATGTATATATGAAAAACGAAGATTTAGTCACGATAATAGTTCCTGTATACAATAGAGAAAAATATATAAAAGAAACACTACAAAGTATTCTTAATCAAACATATACAAACTACGAGGTAATATTTGTAGATGATGCATCTACAGATGCTAGTATTAGTATACTTGAAGAATACACAAAGAATAATGCTAAGTTCACACTAATTAAGCTTAGGAGAAATATGGGCGTCTCTTTTGCAAGAAATATTGGTATAAGAAAAGCAAGTGGACGTTATATTGCTTTTTTAGATTCAGATGATTTATGGCTTCCACATAGACTTGAAGAACAGATAAAATTCGCTAAAGAAAATAACTATGCTTTTACATATTCTGCGTTTAAGTATATTACAGATGATGGAAGCAAGATAAGCAAAAAGATAGAAGTCCCATTTGAGTTGGACTATGATACCGCGCTTCTAAATACTAGAATTCTAACAATAACAGCATTAATAGATTTACAAAAGATTCCTAAGTATTTGTGTTATATGCCCCGTTTCAAACATGAAGATATGGCTACTTGGTGGAAAATATTAAAAAATGGATACAGTGCTTATGGCTTAAATAAAACGCTTGCATATTGTAGAATAACAGAAAAATCAAGAAGTGGAAATAAGATTAAAAGTGCATATTTTAGATGGAAGTTATATAGAAAGATGGAGAAACTAAACATCTTTAAGAGTATATATTGCTTTATGCATTATGTGTTTAATGCTGTGAAAAAACGTGGAGGAAAATACAGTGTTAGAAAAGATAATACGTTATCTGTAGCATTGTCTACAATGCATCTAAAAAACGATGAAGATGTAAATAACATTATTAATAAAATGAAGATTACATCAGATTATTTAATAGTAAATCAAACGGATAAAGATAATATAAATATATCTAATGAAAATGTAGTTACAAGGTTCGAGAGAGGATTAAGTAAAAGTAGAAATACTGCATTAGATAGTTGTAAATCAGATGTAATTCTTTTTGCTGATGATGATGTTAAATATTTAGACAACTATTCTGAGATAGTATTAGATGCCTATTTAGAACATCCTAAAGCGGATATGATTTGCTTTTATGTAGAAAGTACAAATAACAAAAGAAAAACAAAGAGAATTAGAACAGGTAAGCTTGGATATATAAACGCTATGAAAATAATATCTGCAGAGATGAGTATAAAAAAAGCATCATTTGAGAGAGCTAAAATTAGATTTGACGAAGATTTTGGCATAGGGGCACCTAACAATAGGGGTGAAGAACAAATATTAATTTATGAGGCTTTAAGAAAGAATCTTAATGTAATATTTGTTAATAAAAAGATTGCAGATATTGATCAAACAGAAAGTACATGGTTAAAAGATTACGATGAAAATTATTTCTATATACAGGGCAAGGTATATAAAAGATTAACAAAGAAGTGGTATTTGTTTTGGATATTACAATATGTAATTAGAAAATATCCAATGTATAAAAAGAGTGTAAGTTTTAGACTTGCATTAAAAAATATGTTAAAAGGAGCAAAGGAGTATAAATAGTGGAAAAGGCTAGATTACTTAAAAGAGTAAATTCGTATTTTATATCTAATACATTAACAAAAGTTTTTTCCTTTTGTTTAGTGATTCTTTATGCCTTTTACATATCTCCAGATAACTTTGGAGATTATGAATATGTTCAATCTTTAATAAATATAGTTGTCCCATTTTCTTTCTTAAGTATATGGGAAGCAATATTAAAGTTTGGATTAGATGAAAAAGTAAATAAGCAAAAAGTAATTGGTACAAGCGCAATATTTACATTAGGTATGGCTGTTATACTTACTATAGTATGCATAACATATTTTTGTTTTAATAATTCTGGTATTTTAATACCAACCTTTGTAACTTTAACATTCGTGATAGATGGTATTAGAATAATGTGGCAACATTATCTAAAGATACTTAACAAATATGATGTGTATGTTAAATCTAGCGTAATTGGAAATGTAGTAAGTATAGCTTCAGTGGTTATTATGGTTGTATGCTTTAGATTACAACTTGTTGCTTTGTTTGTTTCTAGCTTACTTGGAACAATTACAAGTATATGTATAATAGAGTTTAAGGAACATATTTTAGCGTATATTAAGAAAAACAATATAGATTTATCTATGTTAAATAACATGATTAAATATTCTATGCCGCTTGTTATAGCTGCTATTTTAACATGGGGAATAACTGGACTTAGTAAGTTTGTTATACAAAATTATATAAGTGATGAAGCAAATGGAATATATTCTTTTGCACATAAATTTACAATAATTATAACATTTATATCTACGATATTAGGTGCGGCAATAGCAGAAGAAATGTTAACTTTTTCAAAAGATAAATTCAATAAAGAGTTTGCTAATGTAACAAATAAACTTACAAATGGTTATATAACTTTAGGAATAATTGCGATGCCGTTAATAATGATAGTGTATAAAATAATAGAGAAAACAAAGTATTATGAGTCTAAGAAATATGTACCATTACTTATTTTGTATTTTATATTTTTAACACTTGTAAATCATATTTCTATCGTATTTAAGAAATATAGCAAGAATAAATATAGCCTACTTGCAACATTAATTGGAGTAGTAGTTACAATAATGGTAATGTTTTTAAGTATTAGAAGAGTTGGGGTATTAGGAGTAGTTTTAGCACAATTTTCAGGAGCATTAACAATGTTAATAACTAGCTTAATATTTGCAAGAAAATACGTTAAAGTAAGGATAAATAATGTTAAAACAGTATTGCTGTTGTTAGCATATATATTGTTTAGTACAGCTACATTAATGGTAAATTGGTATCTATCAATAGCATTATTCCTATTTACAATTTTTGTGTTTAAGGATAATATATTAGATATATTTAAAGAGTATAAAGGAAGAAAAAATGAAGAAAGTATATAAAGTAATAAAGAGGGTACTAGATATATTAATATCTTTAATTGGAATAATATTGTTATTACCAATATTTCTTTTGATAGCACTTGTAATAAAATTAGATTCTAAAGGAAAAGTTTTTTATTTACAAGAACGTATAAAGAAGGATGGTAAAAAGTTTAACATAATTAAATTTAGAACAATGGTACATGATGCAGATAAAAGACTAGAAGAATTTTCTAAAGAACAATTAGAAGAATACAAGATAAATTACAAACTTAATAACGATCCAAGAATAACTAAAGTTGGGAAGTTTTTAAGAAAAAGTGGATTAGATGAACTCCCACAACTAGTAAATGTATTAAAAGGGGATTTATCTTTAATAGGGCCAAGGCCGGTTGTTTTAGATGAAGTTGAAAGATATAAAGAAAATAAGGATGAGGTACTTAGTGTAAGACCAGGTATAACTGGATATTGGTGTGCGTTTTCTGATGAAAATACAACATATGAAGAACGTATGAAAATGGAATTATATTATGTAGAAAACATTTCATTAGGATTAGATATAAAAATAGTTTTTAGGACTATATCTGTAATCTTTTTAAGAATTATAAATAAGAGAAAAGTTAATTAAAAATGTTGAATAAAAAATAAAAATATAATAATATTTATATATAAATTAAGGAGGAACAAATGAAAAAGAGACAAGGTATATCATTAATAGTGTTGGTTATAACAATAATTGTTATGATAATACTAGCATCTGCGGTAGTAGTAACACTTAGTAATGCTAATATTATAGATAGAGCAGGTGATGCAGTAGATAAAACTAATATAAAACAAGTAGAGCAAATAGCTTCGATTGCGTGGTCGGAAGCGTTTTTGGAAAAATATAGAGGAGCAGATTTAAGAGATAAGGTTTATGAAACACTAAGAGAAGGCGGTGTAAATCCTTATGATTATAATATTACAGTTACAGATAAAGGTGTAACGGTAATAGATAAGGAAAAAGCAGGAACATTACTTGTAGGACCATGGGAACTAAAAATTACTAAAACTTCAGGAAAGGTTACTAAAGCTGTTGTAACAAACGGCGTGGTAGAACTAAATGTAGGTGCTACTATAGATTATATGCCTGGCGGAGTTGGAGATACAAATTATGTTGCTGGGTGGAAGATTTTAGGCGCTGATTCAAGTGGTAGATTACTTATATTGTCGAATGAAGGTGTTACAGCGGAAAAAGTTGAACTATATATAAGAGATGGTTGGGTAAATGCTGAGACAATTCTTGATGGAGCGGCAGCAACTTATGCAGATGGCGTTATGGGTATTAATTCTAGAAGTATAAAAGTAGAAGATATAGATGCTTTAACTGGATATGATAAAACAACATTTAATGTTGGATTAATAAATGAATACAATACAACTGTAACGATAGAATGGGATGGATCAGACTATCCTAAATATACAAATGGTAGCGTAACTGGTAATTTCAGTCGTTCGCATAAAGATAGCGGCTTTAGATATTATGATATGGCAACCTCTTCATGGAAGACATCATATTTTACAACAACACCTACTGAAATAACTAAAATAACAAACGATTATTATGGTTATGTTGGAGCGGATTATATGGATACAACATTGCCTGCGTATAATATGATATTCCAAAGCAGGTCAGCGCCGTATAATACGGTTGAAACATATTGGCTAAATTCTAAGTTTATAAATGTATGTACAGATCATGTTAGATTTGGTATTAGAAGTTTAAGAAATGGTGAAGTTTTTGATGATGATGTGTATATTTCATGGCACTATGGGAACTCACCAGATTATGAAGTAAGAGCAGTAGTTACACTAGCGGATAATGTAATATTAAGTGAAAGCCAAAAGAATCCGGGAACATATAATATATATGTCAATAATTAAATATTAAGAATAAAAAGGATGATGATAAATAATGATGTGAACCTTTGTTAGGAGACATTAAATAATTCATGATCCTTTTTTTATTAAATAATATAGTATATAATAATGAAAGAAATGAGAGGGAAAACATATATGTTAAAGAATGTGGTAAACAAAGGGTTAGAATATATATCTATATTAATTCTTCTAATATCGTTTCTTTTAGTGGGAACACCGCTTAAAGAAAATACACTGGTGTTTAGTATGTTTATAATAGGCATAGGAATAATATTTGGAATATATAAAACAATAAAAAAAGATAGGCTATTTACAAACAAAATAGATATATTTGTTTTGTTATTTTATTTAACTCCATTAATACCGATTTTGTTTAATTCATATGCCAATTTAGAAGATACATTAATAGCATTAACAAAAAACATAGCGCTATTTAATATATATTTAATGTTGAAAGAGAGATTAAGTGTTGATGATGGTGGAAAAGAAAAGATAATAAATGTGTTGCTAATAGGACTTTTAATATTATCTTTCTTTGGCTTTGATGAAATGTTAGGTAGAACCGTATATAGATATATGAAGCATATTGGAATACCTAATGTAGTAAATTATGAAGCAAGGATGTTTTCGTTGTTATGCTATGCAAATACATTTGCGGTTATTATGGCAATAGGGATGTTTTTAGTTTTATATAAATTAAATAAGATTAGTAATATAGATAATAACAACAATAAAAAGGTAAATAAGAAAGAAATAATGTGGTACATATATGCTGGGATAATGTATGTATTTGTATTATCTTTAATTATGACATACTCAAGAAGCGTCTGGATTATTACAGCTTTAGTGTTTGGCATATGTTTTTTGTTTAATAAGGATAGAGTATATAATGTGTGTGTGTTGTTGATAAACGTTATATTATCTTTAATAGGAATAAAATTCTTAAACTTGTTTATAACAGAAAAATTATACATATTTGCATGGCTTAATATAATAGGTTTTGCGGGAGTTAGCGCGATTGCAACGAATCTTCTTAACAAGATAAAAAATAAATTGGTAAATATAAAATTAACAACATGTATATGTTTAATGGTTGGTCTTGTAGTAGTTATCCTTTTAGCATATATAGTTGGACTAAAATTAATAACACCACTTAATATATTTGCAGATGGTAAAAGTAGCGAAGAAGTAAGATATAAGTTATATAACATACAGCCTAATACGGATTATACATTTTCTTTAGATATAGACGCAAAAACATTAAGGAATATGGATGGAATATATACTGTAGAAATAACTGAAGAAAATAAATATTATGATACTATAGCTACACATAACATAGCCTTTAGTACATTTAAAGGGAACAAAGAAATTAAGTTTAAGACAAAAGATAGTACGGTAGCTATGGTAATATTCTTTAAGAGCAATAATAAATATTTACAAGATGGTTTGAGAATAAATAGTGTAAATATAAATGGAAAAACAAAAGGATTAAGTTATGCATATTTACCAATAAATTTAGTAGAAAAAATAGAAAGTTTCACATTAAACAATAAAAGTTTGTGGGAGAGATTTGTATACCATAAAGATGCATTAAAGATAATAAAAAGTAGTCCTTTAACAGGTAATGGAGCAAATGGTTGGAAATATAATTATGCTAACGTACAAGAATATATGTACGGTGCATCAGAACCTCATAGTCACATATTACAATTAATAATAGATAATGGTATAACTTCAGGAATACTTTTAATAACTCTTATAGGTTATGTAGTATTTGTAATTGCTAAGAAAAAACATTTTAATTTATTAGATGCGGCGTTTATATTACTTAATATACATTCAATAGTAGATTTTAATATGTCTTTCTTTGTAGTAAATGTTGTTTGGATAATAATGTTTGGTTTAATAATTTGTAACACCGAAGAAAATGAAAAGAAAATCAAAACAACAAATTTAACAAACAAATTAAATCTAGTTATAAATATATCTTGTACAGTAATAAGTGTTTTGGTTATATTACTAGGCATAAGTACATATGCACTAATAGATGAAAAAGATGAAATAGTGGATATAAGTAATGAGTATATTAAACAAGAAAAATATAATGAGGCTTTAGTAAAAATAAGTGAGTTAGAAGATGATGGCAAATACAGAGGATGTATTTATGATGTAATATATAATTTGGATTATGCAAAATTAAATAGTAAAAGTTTAGAATATATATATAACATCATTTCAAAAGAGAAGCTAACTGTAAATACAGAGTTCACTATGATGTTAAATAGAATTGTAGACAATATATTAAAGAATATAGAAAATGATGAGTACATAAATAAATTTGCAAAGTATATAGTTAATAATAATGAAAAGGTTGTTTTATGTATAAAAAATAAAGATGCAAATAGAATGGAAGAAATGTACATTAATATGCTTCTTGAAGAACAAAAAAATATGTATGAATATTCAAAAAATGTATTGCCAAAATAAAAAATATATTATAACATTTTGTATATAAATATGGAGGAAAACGAATGAAAAATAACAAAAAAGGTATATCGTTAATAGTATTAGTAATTACAATAATAGTTATGATAATATTGGCAGCAAGTGTTGTAATAACGTTAAGTAATACTGGAATAATAGGAAAGGCATCGGAGGCAACAACGATGACAGATTTGAAATCGTTACAACAAGAAGCAGATGTTGTAAAAGCGTTAGAGTTAGGAAATATATACACTGGCTCTGATAGAAATTTAAGATTAACTAAAGCACTGTTACTAGAAAGACTACATCAACATTTTAAAGGCAGTACTAAAAATGGAGATAGAATAATAACAGCAGATGGAAAATATGTAATTATAGTTGGAGATGACTTATCTATAACCATAGGTGTTAATGAACCAGGCAAGAAAAACGAGTTAACACTAGCTATAACATATAATTCGCCAGTTACATCTATACCATATAAAGTATATGTTACACCAACACTTGAGGGATGGAAAAGAGAAGATGCAGCAACAGGTGAAACATATTCAAGTTATGAAGAATATGCAGAAGCGATTTTAGCAACTGTAAAATCCGAATCAGAACTTGAACAATTATTTGTAGAAGGAAACAATTATTGGAATGCGGAGTATGGTGGTATGGAACCAATGTATCAAAACATAAATCAATTGGTTGCAACATGGAGTTTAATCTATGATAGTGGCGCTTATACTACTTTGGATGGTATGATTGAACATTATGGTTTTGAAAGCTTGGGAGATTTAGCTTTGTCTTTAGAGTTGATTAAACCAGAAGGGTATTACGGAAAAGGTTATATAGAATTTGCTGAAAATGAATTAAAAAATACTACAAAAACATATGAAGAAATATATATGGAAGGTCGTATATATTTAGCAGAGACAGAAGAATGGGGTAATTTAACAGACCTTAAGAACGCTAGTACTTTTGCAGAGTTTGTAGAAAGTGACATGGGAATTCCAAACATAAATAATATGGATCAACTTCTTGCAGACTATAAGGCGGCTTATCAAGCAAATTATATGACAAAAGAGAATTTATTAATAGTAATGAAAGCGGTTGAACCTAAAAAGTATAGTGATATATCAGAATTGCAAGATGGAGAAGTTTTAGTCAAAGGTCCAAGTGGAAAAACTGTAATAGCTATGTCTGGAGAAACGGTTGAAATTACTATGATAAGTGTAAACGAAACTACATTTGAAGCGGTTGCGTTTAACGGAAAAACAACTAAAAAGACATTTAACCCTGAATCAAATATTGCACCACAAAATTATACAGCGCTAGATACAAAATTCTTTGAGTTTGAATATGATTCAACAACAATGACAGCGACATTAAAGAAGATAAAAGATTCATATCAAGAAGTTGGATATTACGAGCATATTAGCTTGCCAGCACCATATACATATCCTAAATCTATAATAGATGATAATGGAACAAAAATTACAGATATAATAATACCGTCAAAAGTGGTAAATCCAGCAGATAATAAAGAATATACTATAACAGCAATAGCAAGCTACGCATTTTCAGTGCCATCTAACGTAACAGGAAGCACACAACCAAGCTTTACAAGTTTAATATTACCTGAAACAATAACAACAATAGGAGATTATGCATTCTTCTGTTGGAATAAAGCTACTAAATTGGTATTACCAAAGAGTTTAACTACAGTAGGATATCAAACATTTAGTTATTGGAATGAATTAGACGTAATAAGTTATTCAGGAACACAAGCACAATATTCGAATATATTATTTGAGCCTCAATGGTCACTTGAAGGAAAAGAATTTGAACAAAAATTAGTAATATGCGATACTATATATTCAATAGCAGATTAGAATAAAATATAGAATAGGATATAACAGCGAATGTTATATCCTAATTTTTTATATAAATATTGAAAAAATAAAAAATATATTATAGTATATATTTATAAAAATATAAGGGGGAAAACAAATGAAAAGAAAACAAGGTATATCGCTAATAGTACTAGTAATAACAATTATAGTAATGATAATATTAGCAGCTTCAGTAGTGATTACTTTAAGTAATACAGGAATAATAAATAAAGCAAATGAAGCAACAGACACAACTAATTTACAACAAGTACAACAATTAGCTACTTTAACATGGTCTGATGGATTTTTGGATAATTTAAGAGGAGACGACTTAAGAGACTATGTATTAGGTGAAATGGGAGATTATACAAATGATTATGATATAGATGTATCAGACAAAGGTGTAGAAGTAAATAAAAAAGGTGAAGGACCAATCGAACCATTTGACTATTATACATATGATTATGATACGACAAATATGACGGCAGCATTAAAAGGTGTGCAAGAGAAGTATGCGGTAACAGGATACTATAATTATAGAACAGATAAATATCCTTATACAACAGCAATAAAGGATGATGAAGGAAATACTGTAACAAGAGTTGCAATTCCATCAACAGTAACTGGACCTGATGGTGAGACATATACAGTAACTTCAATAAAAGCGGGAGCGTTTTCATCTAGTACAGCAGGTTCGCTAAACCCAGCGCTTGATGATCAATCACAATTTACAGAAATAGTATTACCGGATACATTGGTAACAATTGACAATAATGCATTTGCCTTATGTGTAAATATAAAAGAAATAGTAATACCAGAAGGTGTTACAAATATAAATTATGGTGCGTTTATGGTATGTAAATCATTAAAGAAGATAGTATTGCCGAAAACATTTACAACACTTGGTCTGTGGGTATTTGGATATGCAGACAATTTAACAGATGTATATTATGCTGGTACAGAAACAGAATGGTCAAATCTATCATTAGATGAAATGGGTAATGAGCCCCTTACAAATGCAACTATGCATTATAACTATGTAGCAGAATAATTAAATCAGTAAACAAATTAAATAATAAAAGAAAACATAACAGGTAACTGTTATGTTTTTCCTTTTTGTTTATTCTTTTCTTTTTTAATTCTTTATGGTAAAATATATGCGAGGATTTTTTATGGAAAGAATAGATGATTTAAACCTTAATGGTAAGAAGATTGTGCAAGATACGGACCTGTTTTTATTCGGTATGGATTCTGTACTTCTTGCTAATATGGTTAAGAAAACAAATAAAGATACAAACATATTAGATTTAGGTACAGGTTCAGCAGTAATGCCTGTAATTATTTCTGAGAAAGTTAAGTGTAACAAAATTATTGGAGTAGAGCTCCAAGATAAAATGTACAATTTAGCTCTTAAAAATATTAAGTTAAACGAATTAGAAGATAAAATTTATGCTGTAAAAGAAGATCTTAAAAATGTAGAAAAAATTCGTGAAAAAATTGTCGAAATAACTGGAAAAGATAAAGTAGATGTGGTAATATCTAATCCCCCATATAAAAAGGTAGGGACTGGAACGGTAAATAATATAGATGAAAAATATATAGCTCGTCATGAAGTAGAATGTACATTAGAAGATATATTTAAAACATCATCTAAGTTATTAAAATTTAAAGGCAAGTTATATATTGTACATAAACCAGAAAGAATGGCAGACTTAATATGCTTAGGTAGAAAATATAACCTAGAAATAAAAGAACTACAATTTTTACAACCAACTAAAATAAAGAAACCTAGTATAGTACTTTGTGAATATGTTTTAGGCGGCGGCAATGAATGTACAGTATTGCCTAGTATAATAGAATATGATGAGAACGGAAATTACACAGACCATGTATATGAAATATATGGAATGGATAACGTGGAGGAATAATGAGTAAAAAAGAAGAAATAACTGGTAAGTTATATTTGGTAGGTACGCCAATAGGTAATTTAAGAGATATTACTTTACGTGCAATTGACACATTAAAAGAAGTAGATTTAATTTTAGCAGAAGATACAAGACAAACATTGAAGTTATTAAATCACTTGGAAATATCTAAGCCACAAATAAGTTACCATAGGCACAATGAAAAAGATAAAATAGATGAAGTAAGAAGATTATTAGACGAAGGAAAACAAATTGCATTAGTATCTGATGCAGGTATGCCAAGGATATCTGATCCTGGTGAAGCATTAGTAGAAACATTAATAGATGAAGGATATAAGATAGAAGTTATACCTGGTGTTACTGCTCTTACTACAGCAATAGCATACACAAATTTTGATTCAGATACCTTTACATTTGAAGGATTTTTACCAATGAGACCAACTAGACGTCGTGAAAGATTAGAAAGTCTTAAATATGAAACAAGAACAATGGTATTCTATGAAGCACCACATAAGATTTTATATACGTTAAAAGATATATTAAAACATTTAGGCGAAAGAAGAATATGTATAGCAAGAGAACTTACAAAGCTTCATGAAGAATGTAGATATTCTACACTTACAGAACAAATAGAAGAAATTGAAACAAATGGTATTAAAGGTGAAATCGTTTTAATTGTTGAAGGTAATATTGAAGGCGAGAGCTTAAAAAAAGAAGAAGAAAACGAAAAGCTTGGTATAGACAAAATGACAGATAGAGAACTTGTAGAGTATTATGTTGGACAAGGAATGGATAAAAAAGAAGCAATAAAGAAAGTAGCAAAAGAAAGAGGAAAAACAAAGAACGAAGTATATATGGAGTGTGTTTAAATGACAGAAAAAGAACAACTTAGATTAGATAAAATGTTAGAGTACGAAAGAGCGTTATATGCTAAAGGATATGAATTTGTATGCGGAATAGATGAAGCTGGACGTGGACCACTTTGTGGACCAGTTGTAGCAGCTGCAGTTATTCTTAAAAAAGATGATCATATTGAAGGTGTAAATGATTCTAAGAAACTTTCAGAAAAGAAAAGAGAACAATTATTTGAAACTATAAAAGAAAGAGCAGTGGCTTGGTCTGTTGGTATAGTAGATGAAGAAACAATAGATAATATAAATATTCTTGAAGCAACAAGACTAGCTATGAAAAAAGCAGTAGAAGGATTAAAACAAAAACCAGACTATGCATTAGTAGATGCAGAAAAGAAAGTGCCAATAGATGTGCCATATTCACCAATAATAAAAGGTGATGCGTTAAGTGAAACTATTGCAGCAGCGTCTATTATAGCTAAGGTTACAAGAGATCATATGATAATTGAATTAGACAAAGAATATCCAGAGTATGGTTTTGCAAAAAACAAAGGATATGGCACAAAAGAACATACAGAAGCAATTAAAAAATATGGACTTTGCAAAGCACATAGAAAGAGCTTTTGTAAAAAGTTTATCTAGGAGGTATTAATGACAGTTACATTTAAAGTAGAAGGTATGATGTGTGGCGGTTGCGAAAATAGAATTAAAAATGCATTAAGTGGTATAGAAGGTGCAGTGGCTGTAAATGCAAGTCATGAAACTAAAACTGTAACAGTTGAAATGGATAAAGATATAACTAATATACTTAAAGATAAAATTGAAGCATTAGGCTTTGATGTAATAGATTAATTAAATGGGTAATAATATATGAAAAAAGTAATTTTAAGTATAGGTGGAATGAGCTGTAGTGCTTGCTCTTCGGGGTTAGAAAAATATTTGAATAAGCAGGAAGGAATAAAAGCATCAGTTAATCTGGTGCTTGCTCAGGCTTTAGTAGAATACGATGAAGGCAAGGTAAATGTAAAACAAATAGAAGAATATATTAAAGAAGCCGGTTTTGAATCTTTAGGTATATATAATCCTAAAAAAGAAAATAGAAAGAATATGAATAAACTATGGTTAATATTATTTGGAATATTAACTTTAGTTACTATGTATATTTCTATGGGAGAAATGTTAAATATACCTGTACCAGGTTTTATTAGTATGGATAAAAGCCCGATAGTATATTCTATACTCCTATGTGTATTTGCAATATGTGCGCTTATTTATGGTAAAGATATATTAATAACTGGAGTAAAAAGATTTATTAAAACAATGCCTAATATGGATACATTAGTAACATTAGGTGTGCTTACAAGCTTTATATATAGCTTTATAAATATGATACTTGTATTTACAGGTAGACACGAACTTGTACATAATTTGTATTTTGAAGCGTGTGTAACAGTAATATTCTTTGTAAAGCTAGGCAGATATATAGACTATAATAGTAAAGAAAAGACTAAAGAAGCAATTAAAGATCTTGTTAAAATAACTCCGGAGTATGCAATAATAAAAACAAAAGACGGAGATAAAAAGGTTACTATAGATGAAGTAAAAGTAGGAGACATACTTGTATGTAAAGCTGGAGATAGAGTTGCGGTAGACGGTACTGTAATTTATGGTTCTGCACACGTAGATGAGTCGTTTATAACTGGCGAATCATTACCTAGAAAGAAAGTAATGGAGTCGAAAGTTATTGCAGGAAGTATTAATTATGATGGGTATTTTGAGTATAGAGCAGAACGTATAGGTAAAGATTCCACAATATCTGAAATAGTACATTTAGTATCTGAAGCGTCAAATACTAAACCTAAAATAGCTAAATATGCAGACGATGTATGTGGAATATTTGTAGCAGTAGTAATAGGAATAGCAATATTTACACTATGTATGTATATTATGTTTGATTTGGGATTTAAAGAGGGAATTAAACACTTTGTAAATGTGCTTGTAGTAGCATGCCCTTGTGCGTTAGGCTTAGCAACTCCACTTGCTGTAGTAATAAGTGAAGGTAAACTTGCTAAACGTGGAATACTTGTTAAGTCTAGTGATGTATTAGAAACTGCAAATAAAATTAATACAGTAGTAATGGACAAGACAGGAACACTAACTAATGGTGAAGTTAGTATATATGAAGTATTAAATTATACAAATGATATAGACAATGTAGAGATAATGCAAATAGTAGGAAGCTTAGAAAGGCATTCTACACATCCTATTGCTTATCCATTTATTAAATACCTAGATGAAATAGGAAGACGTGAACTTGATGTAGAATATTTCGAAGAATTACCTGGTGTAGGTATAAGAGGTAAAGTTGGAGATTTTGAATACTATGTTGGAAATGGAAGAGTATTTCAAATACTAGGCGTAGAAAATAAATTCTTAAAGAATGAAGAACGTCTAGCTAGTGCTGGATGTAGCATTATGTATGTAATTAAGAATTTCCAAGTAATTGCATTAATTGGTGTAAAAGACACAATAAGAAAAGGTTCTTACGATGCAATGGCGGAACTATTTAAGATGGATAAGAAATTCATAATGCTTACAGGGGATAATGGTTTAACAGCAAAAACTGTTGCGAACGAACTTAATATATATAGAGTAATAGCAAATGTACTTCCTAAAGATAAGACAGAAAAAATAAGAGAATTAATAGATAATGGTAAGTATGTTATGATGGTTGGTGATGGAATAAATGATGCACCAGCTTTAGCTACAGCAACTATAGGAGTTTCTATGCATAGTGGAACAGATATAGCACAAAACTCTGCGGATGTAATTCTTATGAACAACGATATATCTAGTATAGCAGAACTATTTAGAACAAGCAAGAAAACACTAAACGTAATTAAATCTAATATGTTCTGGGCATTTGCATATAACATAGTAATGATAACAATAGCATCTGGAATACTTGAAAGATTTGGAATAGGATTAACACCAATGTATGCAAGTATGGCAATGATGTTTAGTAGTATAACAGTAATATTAAATTCATTTAGATTAAAGAGATAAAGTGGCAATGTAGAAAAACCACTAGTTTTGTCGAATGGGTGGGTTTTGGTTGACAAATTCATAGTGCCTAGGGTATAATGTATATAATACTAATGGTACTGAAAAGTACTAGTATAAATGTTAGTCGCCACCTTGTTGGCGGGGTATAAATGCACAAGTGATCGAAATGTTCTCGCAACCCTACTTGCGAATAATAAATGCGTAGGTGATCAAATTTAGAAATCTATCTCGAAAGAGGTAGATTTCATTATGTATAAGGGGTAATAAATGATAATAGAATTTAAGCACTAAATTTATAACTTTGCCTAAAATCACTTGACAATACTTAACTCCTGCTATATAATATACGGGTAATAAGATAATCTAGGGCATTATGTGTTCGCTTAAAGGAGGGAATAAAAATGGCACAACCAAAAAGAAGATGGTCAAAAGCTAGAACAGCACTTCGTCGTTCTACATGGAAATTAGAAGAAAAATCATTAGCTACATGTGAAGCTTGTGGAGAAACAATACTTCCACATAAAGCATGTCCTGCTTGCGGAAAATATAATAAAAGACAAGTAGTAGAAATCAAAACTAAAAAAGAAGAAAAGTAAGATAGACCTCACGTAACGTGGGGTTTTACTTTTATGAGGAATAATATGAAAGAGTTAAAAGTAATATACGAAGATAACCACTCAATAGTAGTAATAAAACCGGCAGGTATTCCATCTCAAGCAGATAAAACTGGAGACACGGATATGCTTACTTTGGTAAAAGCATATATAAAAGAAAAATATAATAAACCTGGAGAAGTGTTTTTAGGTTTAGTACATAGATTAGATCGTATGACTGAAGGTATTATGGTGTTTGCTAGAACTTCTAAAGGTGCTAGTAGACTTTCTGAAGCAATACGTAATGGAGATTTTAAGAAAGAATACATTGCTGCTGTAGAAGGAAAATTAGAAGGTACAGGGCATCTAGAAAACTATCTATATAAAGATGAAAGAACTAATACAAGTAGTGTAGTACCTGAAACTAAAAAAGGAGCTAAACTTGCATCACTAGATTATACAGTAGTTGGTCATACTAATTTTAAGAATAAAGAATATACATATGTTAGAATTAAATTACATACAGGTCGTCATCATCAAATAAGAGTGCAAATGAGTAACATTGGGCATCCGTTATATGGTGATGTTAAGTACGGTGGAACAAAAGGAGACCTTGCGTTATTTGCATGCTCACTTAAGTTCATTCATCCTACTAAAGACGAGATTATGGAATTTAATGCTATGCCAGATAATACTGGTATATGGGAGGATATAAATGGAGCTAACAGAAATTAAATATAGCTTGGAAGAATATATAAAAAGATTAAATGAGATTAAGACTACATTAAAAATAGAAGCAAAAGAACAAGAACTAAAAGCTTTAGAAGAAAAAACATTAGCTGCTGGATTTTGGGATGATGCTAAGTCAAGTGGAGTTGTTCTAAAAGAAATAAAAGAGTTAAAGGTTGCTTTAGCGGCATATTACAAAGTAGCAGATGTAGTAGAAAATGCAGCAGTTTCTTATGAACTTCTAAAAGAAGAAATGGATGAAAGTATTAAAGCTGATCTTGAAAAAGAAATTGAGTTACTAGAAGGAAAGATAGAAAAACTAGAAGTTTCTTCGCTTCTTGCTGAAGAATATGATACATTAAATGCAATTGTAACAATACATGCAGGTGCAGGTGGAACAGAATCTCAAGACTGGGCAGAAATGCTAAATAGAATGTATACAAGATGGGCAGAGCGTTCGGGGTTTGAGTATTCGCTTTATGATATGCAAGAAGGTGATGAGGCCGGAATTAAGAGTGTTACATTTGGAGTTAAAGGAATGTATGCTTATGGATATCTTAAAGCAGAAAAAGGTGTACACAGACTTGTTAGAATATCTCCGTTTGATGCAAATAAAAGAAGACATACTTCGTTTGCAGCGGTAGATGTAATGCCTGAAATAGAAGACGATATAGAAGTAGAAATTAAGGCAGAGGATTTAGAAGTTGGAACATATAGAGCAAGTGGAGCAGGTGGACAACATGTTAACAAAACAGACTCTGCAGTAAGAATTAAACATATACCAACAGGTATAGTTGTAGCTTGTCAAACAGAACGTTCTCAAATACAAAATAGAGAAACTTGTATGAAGATGCTTAAAGCAAAACTTTATCAAAATGAATTAGATAAATCTCAAGAAAGGTTAAAAGAAATTAAAGGCGAACTTTCAGAAAATGGATGGGGCAGCCAAATTCGTTCTTATGTATTTTGTCCATATACTATGGTGAAAGACCATAGGACAAACGCAGAAATGGGTAATGTACAAGGCGTTATGGATGGAGATTTAGATTTGTTTATATCTGAATATCTAAAAATGAATGCAAAGAAATAGAGGTGTACATATGATTAGAAGAATATTAAGAATTATATTACCAGCTATATTTATAGCGTTACTTGTATGTGCTATGCAAGGTGGTAAAAATATATTAGATGGAATATATATAATCTTTCCAGTGGTATATGTAGCAATAGTTCTTATGAATGAAAAGTGGGATGTATTAATAAGCTTAATATTAACATCTATAGCTTTCATAATTCCAATAAATCTTTTATATAATATGGGGAATTGCATAGATTTATTAGTTATATATAACGCTATAGCAGGACTTGTATATTTAATTAGGTTTGTTATAAGAAAAAAGAAGGATAAAAATAATGATAGAGAAACTGTTTAATTATTATAGTAATAAGTATAAAGTAGAATGGTTACCAAATGGTGATATAGATGTCTATGATAAAAGCCTTAAACAAGAAGAACATATAGGTTTTGTAATATATTTTAATAAAAATAATAAAGGCTATGCTATAACTTTGGATACGGAAATGATATTTATTCTAAAAAAGAAAAAATATTTGTTTATGAATAAAACATACTGGAAAGAAGTAAATCATATTCATATGGATGAATTTAATGAAGAGAAAGTTATAGAAATTATAGATGAATATTTGAAGTAGATTATATGTAATTTGCCAATAAATACTACTAGTATATATAAATAAAATGTGATATAATGTATGGTGGTTTAACATACATTATATCTTTTTATATATTTGAGAAGAATATATATGTATATATAAGGAGGAACTATGCAAGAAAAACTTACTATTAAAGGTGCAAGAGAAAATAATCTAAAGAATGTAGATTTAGAAGTGCCAAGAAATACTTTAACTGTATTTACAGGGCTTTCTGGTAGTGGTAAAACATCTTTAGCTTTTGATACCATATATGCCGAGGGCCAAAGAAGATATGTAGAAAGTCTTTCTTCTTATGCAAGACAATTCTTAGGTCTTATGGAAAAACCGGATGTAGATAGTATAGAAGGATTATCTCCAGCTATCTCTATAGACCAAAAGACTACATCTAAAAACCCTCGTTCTACAGTTGGTACTGTAACAGAGATTTATGATTACCTTCGTCTTCTTTATGCAAGTATAGGTGTGCCACATTGTCCTAAATGTGGAAAGAAAATATCTATGCAAACAGTAGATCAAATAGTAGATAGCATAATGGAACTTCCAAAAGGTACTAAGCTTCTTGTAATGGCTCCTGTAATTCGTGGTAAAAAAGGTGAACATGCAAAGGTTATAGAAAACGCTATTAAAGAGGGATATGTAAGAGCAAGAATTGATGGTAAATTATATGATCTTGCAGAAGAACTTCCAGAAATAGAAAGAACAAAGTCGCATAGCATAGAGATTGTTGTAGATAGATTAGTTGTTAATGAAGATATGGAAAAACGTCTAGCAGACTCTGTAGAACTTTGTATGAAACAAGCAGACAATCTTGTATTAGTTAAGATAGTAGATGGAGAAGAAATGCTATTCTCAGGAAATTATTCTTGTCCAGATTGTAATATATCTATGGAAGAGATAACACCAAGAATGTTTTCGTTTAATACACCATATGGAGCTTGCCCAAGCTGTACTGGTGTTGGGGAACTTTTAATGGTAGACCCTGAAAGAATAGTTTCAGATGAGAACAAAAAGTTAAGTGATCCTACATTGTTCTATGCTTGGGGTGGTAATGGAGTAGACTCTGTAACTCTTATGTATATGAGAGGATTATGTAGCCATTATAACATAGATATAGAAACTAAGTTTAATAAAATACCTAAAGCATTCAAGGATGTCCTTTTATATGGCTCTAAAGGTGAAGTAATTTCTTTCAAACACGAATCTACAAGATTTAGCCGTTCGTTTGAAGGAGAATTTGAAGGTGTTGTAAACATCATTCAAAGAAGATATCATGAAACAACATCTCTTGGTATGAAAACATATTATGAATCTTTTATGAATACAATACCTTGTGAAGCTTGTCATGGAACAAGACTTAAAGATACAGTATTAGCTGTTAAAGTTGGAAAACTAAATATACACGAGCTATGCTCATTACCAATACTAGAAATAAAAGAATATATAAACAACTTAAAACTAAGCGAAAAGAATAAAATGATTTCTGAACAAATATTAAAAGAACTAAATAATAGATTAGGCTTTTTAATAGATGTAGGATTAGATTATTTAACACTTGCAAGAAGTGCAGGAACACTTTCTGGTGGTGAATCTCAAAGAATTAGACTTGCTACTCAAATAGGTTCTGGACTTACAGGAGTATTATACATATTAGATGAACCAAGTATTGGTCTTCATCAAAGAGATAATGAGAAGTTACTTGAGTCCTTAAAGAAGATGAGAGATTTAGGTAATACATTAATAGTTGTAGAACACGATGAAGATACAATGAAAGCAGCAGACTATATAGTAGATATTGGGCCTGGTGCAGGTGTTCATGGCGGTAATGTAGTATTTGCTGGGACACCAGAAGATATTAAGAAATGTGAGAATAGTATAACTGGTAAATATTTAAGTGGAAAGCTCAAAATAGAAGTACCTAAAGAAAGAAGAAAAGGTAATGGAAAGAAGTTAGAAATAGTTAGGGCTGAAGAGAACAACTTAAAGAAAGTTAATGTAGACATTCCTTTAGGAGTATTAAACTGTGTAACTGGTGTTTCTGGTTCAGGAAAGAGTTCTTTAGTAAATGAAATACTATATAAATATGTAGCGCACGAGGTAAATAGAGCAAAAACAAAACCAGGTAAAGTGGGGAAAATAACTGGTCTTGAAAATATAGACAGCATAATTAATATAGACCAATCTCCAATAGGAAGAACACCACGTTCTAATCCTGCAACATATACTGGTATGTTTGATCATATACGTGATCTTTTTGCTACTACTAATGAAGCAAAACTTAGAGGATACCAAAAAGGAAGATTTAGCTTTAATGTGCCGGGTGGTAGATGTGAAGCTTGTTCTGGAGATGGAATAATTAAAATAGAAATGCATTTCTTGCCAGATGTGTATGTACCTTGTGAAGTGTGTCATGGAAAGAGATATAGTCGTGAAACATTAGAAGTAAAATATAAAGGCAAAAATATAAGTGATGTATTAGATATGACTGTAGAAGAAGCATTAGAGTTCTTTAAGAATGTTACACCAATTAGAAATAAACTAGAAAGATTAAATGATGTAGGACTTGGATATATTAAACTTGGTCAACCATCAACAACATTATCTGGTGGTGAAGCACAAAGAATTAAACTTGCAACAGAGCTAGCTAAGCGTTCTACAGGGAAGACATTATACATTCTAGATGAACCAAGTACAGGACTTCATACAGCAGACGTAGATAAATTAATAGGAATAATAAATAGACTTGTAGATGCTGGAAACACAGCTGTAGTAATAGAGCATAATTTAGATATAATTAAATGTGCAGACCACATTATAGATTTAGGGCCAGAAGGTGGCAATCTAGGTGGTAATATTGTAGTAACTGGTACACCAGAAGAAGTAGCTAAATGCAAAGAAAGCTATACAGGCAAATTTTTAAAACCAATGTTAGAGAAAAAATAATACAATATAATATTACAAAAACATTACAATGACTAACAATCGTTGTAATGTTTTTCTTTTTGTGATTAAATAAAATAAGTAATTGTATACAAAGGAGAAGTATATGGTAAAAAACAAAAAAGGTATATCATTAATAGTATTAGTAATAACAATAATAGTTATGATAATTTTAGCAGCCGCGGTTGTTGTTACATTAAACAACAGCGGAATAATAGGTAGAGCAAGCGAGGCGGTAGATGATACGGAATTAAATGATGTTAGACATTTAGCAACTTTAGCGTGGTCTGAAGCATATTTGGAAGGTCTAGATTTAGAGGATGCTGTATTTGAAGCGCTAGAAAATAATAATGTTAATACGGATAAATACGATATAATCGTTACAGATAAAGGGGTAACTGTAAACAAGAAAGATGAGAACGCCGAGAAAGGAACTGTTCCACCAGCAGATTGGCAAGATAGTGTAAGAATTGTAACTGAAGAGGGTGTTCCTATTCCAAAAGGTTTTGCACGCTCTCCATACGCAACTGAAGATCAAGTGGCAGAAGGAATGGTTATATATGCTTTAACAGAAGATGAAATAAAAGCTGGTAAGAAGACAATTACTACTGATGCTAGCCATCAATATTCTTTAGAGAATAGAAATCAATTTGTATGGGTACCAGTAGATAGAGATGCTTTTGTAACAGAATTTGTGAGAAAGAATTTTGCTGGTACTAATGTAAATATTTCTAATGAATTAGGCAAGGGATATTGGGAAATAGTGCTAGACGAAAATAATATGCCTGCAGCCCAAAACATGCAAAATAGCGCGTATATATCAGATATGGTGTATGAAGAAATAACTGCGATGTATGAAAGTGTTAAAAAATATGGAGGTTTCTATATAGGTCGTTATGAGGCAGGAACAGACACATATGATGAAGTTACATTTTTGTCTAATGGAAGTGCAAAAGTTGCAATGGGTAAATATCCTATAACTAATATAGATTGGGGTAATGGCACTATGGCAGATGATAATGGTGGTGCTGTAGCAAAATCTAGAGAGTTATATCCAAAGAGTAATTCATTATATGGAGCAGTTTCTACTTTAACATATGGTGTGCAATGGGATGCTGCAATATCTAGTTGGGTAAAATTAGAACCAACATTTGATTTCTTTGATCCAAGTAAAGGTATATGGTGGGATACTATTATAACAGCGTCAGATTTTAATACTAACGCAAAGCAATCAAGAATAGACACAGATGAATGGGCACTAAGAGTTTGGACAGCTGCTGAACCAAGAGTAGCAGATGATGATCCACAATTATTTAGTACTGGTGCATGTAAAAATTCTATTAATTATAACGTTTATGATATGGGAGGTAATTTGTTTGAATGGACAATGGAAGGAACTTCAACATATCAACGTTCTGTAAGAGGTAGTTATTGGTGGCATTACGTAATGTATGGTGGGGTAAATGATAGAGACGGTGAATCAATGGGACCAGACCCAGTATATTTAGGATTTAGACCATCGTTATATATTAAGTAATATATAGATATAATAGAAAGAAGATAGCAATATCTTCTTTTTTCTTGTAAAAAAATACGAAATATGATAAAATATATTATGTAAATAGTTTTGGAGGTATTTTATGGCAAAGCAACAAAAACAAATGGTGTATTTTAATGCTGTAAGACAAATTGAAACAATAACAATTAAATATAACGACAAATTAGACGGAGATTTTGTCGATGATGTTTGTACATATATAAAAGAGGTTTCAAAAAAGATGCCAAGAGTGGATCTTAAGAACCCAAGAGAGGTGTATACAGTAACTGTTTTTGTATACCCTAGTGTTAAGATGTTCAATCAAATATTTAATGGTGTAATTGAAAAAAGATATTACCAAAGAAGACGTTCTTTACAAGATCTTTATGTTGTAAGAGATGAAGGTGGAAATATTCATATAGCTTCTCCTAGAGGTCGTGGTACAGAACAAGCAGAAGCATTTAAGAGAATACTTGTTATGAATGTTCTTGGCGAATACATGAATGAACAAGATAAACAAACAGCAGATAGAATGTTAAGAGCTTCTATGGTTAAAAAGAAAGAAGAACAAGAAATAGAAGAGGTAGAAGAACCTATTGAAGAGGAAGAAATTGAACCTGAAGTAGTTGAAGAGGAAGAAGTTTCTGAAGAAGAAATGGATGAACTTATTATGCTAGAAGATGAGATAGCGGATATTGATGCTGAAGAAGGTACTTTAGATGCAGATGTTGAAGATGAAGAAGTACACGAGGTTTCGGAAGACGATATGGTTCCTGGAAGTGTAGTTCAAGCAAGACAATGGTTAAGTTTAGGCTGGATGGGATATCTAAGTGGTAGATTAAATGGCGAAAAAGAAGTAAGATATTTTGCAGAACATATTTCGGCTAATGGTGTAAAGAAATTAGGTAAATTAAAAGATACCGGCTGGTATGAAAGATATAACTATTCTCAAGAGTATTCAATCGCTATAGTAGAATACATTGTTTCTACATATGGTGTAAGAACATTCAAAAAATTCTATGAAGATCCAACAGATTATGAACATACATTAGGTATAAGTAAAAGGGCATTTGAGGCTAGAGTAAAAGCATACATATATGGTAAGTATGGTCCAAATAGAATGAAAGAAGAAGTAGAAGAAAAAGCAGATGAAGATTTAAGCGTTACGGAAGTTAGAATAGATAGAAACGGTGGAGCAACAATTACTGAACTACAAATAGAACAAGAACCACCAGTTTTAGAAATAGTATAAAAATATATACAAGATGAACAAAATTAAATTATGAATAACATAAAAAGAGACTAAGCCTCTTTTTATGTTGTCTTCTTACTCTAAACTAGACAAAAGACAAGAAAAGTTGTATAATACTAATTGCAAGTATTTCTGACAGTCGCGTAAGCTAGTCTTGCGAGGAAAGTCCGGGCACCTCAAGGTAGTAATGGTAGATAACGTCTACTGGGAGTGATCCTAAGGAAAGTGCAACAGAAAATAACCGCCGTAAGGTAAGGGTGAAAAAGTGAGGTAAGAGCTCACTAATTTGTATGGTGACATACGAGTGGTGTAAACCCCATTTGGTGCAACACAGATAGAGAAGATTAAGGTTACCTTGCCGCCTTCTTGAAATGTGGCTAGAGGTGTATAGCAATGTACATCCCAGATTAATGGCTGTCTAAAACAGAACCCGGCTTATGAAATGCTTGCAAATATTTGTTGTATGTTTATACATACAACTTTTTTGTAACCAAAATGTAATAAAAAAAGTGTTGTAAAATACAAATATATGCGGTAGTATATATTATATACGATTGTATGATATATAGGTGATAACTAATGAAACAAAGAAAAATGACAAAGAAACAACATAAAGAAAATGTAAGTATAATAACATTTGGAATGGTAGTTTTAGCAGTGGGAATAACTCTTACAGCACTTGTTATGAGTGTGGATAACAGAGTGACATTTCTAAACGCTTCTAGAGAAACCAATAACAGCTTAATAATGCCAAATGAAATGGCAAAGAGTGTGGATTTAGAAGTAGCTTCGGCAGTTGCAACAAATGCGGGAAATGTCTCATTAAATGTTAAAACAAATTCTACAAATCCAAAAAGCTTTAAAGAGTATAGATATTATATTAAAGAAAGTACAAATGATATATATGTTTTAGATGCAATAAAAATAGAAGAACAACATGCATATGCAAAATTAGATCCTAACACTATTTATGATGTTAAGGTTGAAGCGGTAAGTCATAATGGTTCTACAATGACATCTATGACATCTGGTGTAACACCAGTATTTGATTAGTAAAAATATAGCCTTGACAACAAAACAAAAAAATAGTATACTTAATTTGTTAAATGCGATGACAAGGGAAGAGTAGTAAGTCTACCAAATCAATAGAGAATAACACCTAGGCTGGAAGTGTTAGATTGGAATTTATGAAAGACACCCTATGAGCAGACTTATGAAAAGTAAGTACGTGTAATGCACGTTAAAATAAATGAGAAGTAAATAGGGTGGCACCACGAAAGAATATATCTCTCGTCCCTAATATGTGAGAGCATATTAGAGGCGAGAGCTTTTTTATATCTAATATGTTTAAACATATTAAATATTTATTATAATTTATATATACATATTAAAAGGAGGAAAGAAAAATGTCTGAATTAATTACAGGACAAAAAAGAAGTGCAAGATGCACAGAGTTTACTGAAGCCGATGTTGGAAGAGATGTAACAGTTATGGGCTGGGTAGACACAAGAAGAGATATGGGTAAAATAATATTCGTTGACCTTCGTGACAGAAGTGGAATAATTCAAGTTGTAATAGACGACAGAGTGTCAGCTGAAGATTTCGAAAAAGCAAGCCATATTAAAAACGAATACGTTATATCAGTAGAAGGTGTGGTTAATAAAAGAGAAGATTCAAAAGTTAACCCAAAATTAAAAACAGGAACAATAGAAGTTATTGCTAAGTCTGTTAGAATACTTTAAGAATGTGATACTCTACCATTCCAAATTGAAGAAGCGGATCAAGTAGGAGATCAAACAAGACTTAAATATAGATATCTAGATTTAAGAAGTAAATCAATGCAAAGAAACTTAAAATTAAAAAGTGATATTTGTCACATTACAAGAAACTTCTTCCATGATGAAGGCTTTATTGAAGTTGAAACTCCAATGTTAAATAAATCTACACCAGAAGGAGCTCGTGACTACTTAGTACCAAGTAGAGTAAATCCAGGAATGTTTTATGCATTACCTCAATCTCCACAATTATTTAAACAAATATTAATGTTATCTGGATATGATAGATATATCCAAATAGCTAGATGTTTTAGAGATGAGGACTTAAGAGCAGATAGACAACCAGAATTTACACAAATAGATATGGAATTATCTTTTGTAGACGAAGATGATGTAATCGATGTAAACGAAAGATACTTAAAGAAAATATTTAAAGAAATTAAAGGTATAGATATTGAAACTCCATTCATGAGAATGACTTATGATGAAGCTATGAGAAGATTTGGTTCAGATAAACCAGACTTAAGATTTGGCATGGAACTTACAGATATGTCAGATATATTTGCTGGTTGTGAATTTAAAGTGTTTGCAGATACTATAGCTAAAGGTGGAAGCGTTAGAACAATAACAGTTCCAGGAGCAGCAAACTATACTAGAAAACAAATCGATGAGTTAATAGATTTCGTTAAAATATATAAAGCGAAAGGTCTTGCATCGTTTGCTATTGAAAATGGAGAATACAAATCTAACATATTAAGATTTATGTCTGAAGATATAATAGCAAAAGTTGTTGAAAGAGCAAACGCTAAAGAAGGCGACCTTGTATTATTCGTAGCAGATACTAACGAAGTTGTATTTGCAGCATTAGGCGCATTAAGATGCGAAATGGCTAAGAGATTAAACTTAATAAATAAAGATGAATACAAATTCTTATGGGTAGTAGACTTCCCTATGTTTGAATGGGATGAAGAAAATAACAGATGTAAAGCTGTTCACCATCCATTCACATCACCTAAAGATGAAGATTTAGCATTCATGGAAGAAAGACCATTAGACGTTAAAGCTAAAGCTTACGATATCGTATTAAACGGTACAGAACTTGGTGGAGGAAGTATCAGAATACACTCTAGAGAAGTTCAAAGAAGAGTATTTAATCTACTTGGATTTACAGATGAACAAGCTCAAGCTAGATTTGGTTTCTTATTAGACGCATTCAAATATGGTGTACCACCTCATGGTGGATTAGCATATGGTCTAGACAGACTTGTAATGTTAGTACTAGGACTTGATACAATAAGAGATACAATAGCATTCCCTAAAGATAAGAGTGCAAGTTGTCAAATGTCTGAAGCACCAAATGTTGTTGATGAAAAACAACTTGATGAACTTCATATTAAATTAAACTTACCAGAAGAACAATAATACTAAAAAATATATACGAAAGGAAAAAAGATTTATGAAAATAGCAATATTAGGAGCTGGAGCATTAGCAATTGGATTTGCTAAGGTTTTAGAAGGAAGAGATTTTGACATAATAATGTGGACAAAATTTGAAGCGGAAAAAGATGAGATTCTAACAACTAGAGTAAATTCTAAGTTATTCCCAGGAATAAGACTTGCGGATGAAGTTAAAATAACAACAGATATAGTTGAAGCTGTAAAAGGAGCGGACGTGATACTTAACGTCCTTCCGTTTATAGCAATTAGAGATACAATAGAATTAATAAAAGATTTCTATGATGAGAAACAAATAATAATTAGTGCAACTAAAGGTATAGATGAAGAAAACTTTATAACTACAACTAAACTTTTTGAAGAGTATTTAGGAGCAACAAAGATTTCAGCATTGTCTGGTCCATCGTTTGCAATAGATGTTGCAAAACATACAGAAATTTCTCTTATGTTAGGTACAAAATCTAAAGAGGCAGAAGATATGACTCGTATGCTGCTTGAAACAGAAGCTATAAAAATGGAAACTACAGAAGATATTGATGGAATACAATTCTGTGGAGCAATAAAAAATGCTATAGCAGTTGGTTCGGGAATGTTAGCTGGATTAAATGTTGCAGATTCAACTAGAGCAGCATATCTAGCAACAGGAATGACAGATATGGCAAAAGCATTAGTTACTTTAGGCGGAAAGAAAGAAACAGCATATAGTTATGCTGGAGCAGGAGATCTTATGCTTACATGTATGAGCCCTACAAGCCGTAACTTTACATTTGGATATTATTTGGGTCAAGGATTAAATGTTGATGAGGCGTTTAAGATGATGAATAATAAAACAGTAGAAGGATACAAAGTAATACGTGCACTTAAGAAATATAGTGGTGAAATGGATATACCTTTCTACACAATACCAGTATTATATGATATAGTATTTAATGGTAAGGATGTAAATAACATAAAGAAAGTATAAAATGTAAATTATAATATAATTAATTTATTAAAAGCGAGAACGTCTAGTTCTCGCTTTTAACCATTTATCTACAAAACTGATACACTTGTCGACATAAAATTGAAAAAATGCTTGAAATATGCTATAATAATAATGCAAGAATTTGGTTGACATGGGCGATAAATTGTCTATGTAAATAATAATTAGAAAAGGAGAAATAAAAGGATGATAAAAAAACTCTTGCAAAAAATAGCAACACTCGTTAGCACGATGTTTAAACCTTTTGGGTTGAAACACAAAACGGTAGAGGTACCAACAAATCTTAAAAAGAGAGGTCGGAATTTAGCGGTTATAGAATTTAGTATAACATTTTTAGGCTTGGCGTTTTCGTTCTTGCTTAAAGCAACCAATATTATGATTGAAATGAAATTCATCATATTAGGTATTGTGTTCTTCATGTTATACTACGGCGAACAAGTCCTAAGGTCTAGTCTAGATCTTGTGATTGCTGCAGAAAGCAAAAAGTATCAATTTATGTTTGATAACGAAATTATCTTAAGAGGAAGTAAAATTCTTTCTGAGGTAACGGATAAGGTGCATAAAAAGGATGAAAAGACTAATATGTACTCTATAATGTCAAACGAATCGGTAATAAATGTTATAAAGCGTTATTTGTCTAATTTGTGGGAACTTAAAATAAACAACATCTTTAATATTCTGGGTATTATATCTGCGATATTAATGCTTGTAGTTGCAGTTATCACAAACAACGCAATTAGCCAAAGTATCTTTATTCCCGTATTGATAGCATTTGCCATTACTGCATTCGCCACAACAGTATATCTGTCTATGAGTCGCAAAACTTATCACGAAAAATTCAGAGAAAGTGTCGATGAAGAATATGAGATAAGTAACGACCTGTTAAGAGTAACGCCTATAGTAAAGAAAGATGTTCCTATGAGAATAGATCTTCTTAGCAAAACTATTAAAGCTAACAACAGTAACTTTATAACCTTTGATAAGAAAATACGAATCTCAAGACTTATAATGTGTGCAGTGGAAACACTTGCAACATATGGAATAATTCTACTTTATGTTTTCGGTGTAAATTGGCAAAACATTACTGTTGCAACAATTGCAGAAATCACTGCTAATATCGTAATAGTAACAGCAGCATTAAGAAATATTACCAAAATCACTGATTCTTTAGATAGATTTAGTGAACGTGTTACTATTATAAACCGTGAAGAAGTTGAAATGAAACTTATAACTGAAACTTATGATAGAGTGATAGCAAGACATAAGGAAGATAAACCTGTAACTAGAATATGTATACCAGAGTTTAAGATAAGCTATATCGAAGAGTCTGAAAACGATAAACCTTTTACCTTAAAAAGTGAAAGAGAGATAACGATTTCTACGGGAGATGTAGCAATACTTTATGGTCCATCTGGCTCTGGCAAATCTACCTTTATGAAACTCATAACTGAAAGAATTGCGTTGAATAAGAGTGTGGATATCCCTTCAACATCTAGATTCTTATATTATGATGAAAAACTTAAGTTTGGGTCGCTTAGCGTATATCAAGAATTGTTCTGTAACGACGAACAACCAAATCTTGCAAAAATGCAGGACATTCTTGAAAATCTTCATTTGTGGCAGGAAATTACTACAAACTGCGTCGATGTATGGCAATACCTCAAAGAGAAGAAGTATAATCATTTTTCAAACGGTCAGAAGCAAAGACTTATTATTGCAAAAATGCTTTACTGGATTGATGAAAATATAGATGTGCTTGTACTTGATGAGTGTACCTCAGGACTTGATGATGTTATAGGCGAGGTCGAAGGTGCAAACGCACAAGAGATACTCGAATATATAACAACATATAGCAATAAAGACAAAAAGCGCATAGTTGTAATTTCTACTCATCAGAACATTGATGATTTCATTTCAAACATCGAAACGAATTTTAACATCCAAAAATTACAGTTTATTAGAAAAGGAGAATGTAATATAGTAAACTAAGCAAAAAGGAGTGCAAATGCACTCCTTTTTGTCAGTTAATACGGTGTTTTGATGTGTATTCTGTCGGAATATATCCTAAGTTGATGTATTTTTGGATAACCAGTTCGTAGTCTTCATTTGCGGTGTAACAGATAGATTTTAAAGGATAATCAGTAATTTTTATCCAACCGAGTAAAAGGACAGCTATATCGTCTAACGACGAAATACCTATTTGTTCAGCCCGCTTCATGAGTCTTGCCTTAGAAGTCTCGTCGAGTTTTTCCAAATAATTTTGGACAACTAAGATATGTTCCCTACAACCAGAGAATGACCGGCAGCTAAAGCCGTCTACCAAGTTTGGTAGTATCCATCCGCTAAGAATCATAAGGTACACCTCCAAAGTTTTGTTAGTATTAATATAGTTATACTAATATTAATATTAATATTTATCGACTGTATAAATTATACCATAGATTACATAAAAAGTGAAGTTTTTTTCTATATTTACAAGCGTTAATACTTATGATATTATTTTTTTACATTTAAAGAGGTAAATATGAAGAAAACAAATAGAAGATATTTTGTGTTAATATTAATAGCTATAATTATAAGTTTGGGTGTATTTTGTTATTATTACTATACTAGTAAAGTGTATATAGATATAAACGGCGAGAAAATAGAATTAAACATTTTAGAAAATAAAGCAATAGATCTAGATACTTTTAATTCTAATGATGATGTTATAATTACAAAATTAAACGGTGTTGGAAATGTAATTATAGATGGAAATATATTAAAAAACGGAGATAGTATAAATATAGGTAAAATAAAGATAGGAAGAGACAATAAAATTAGGTTAGTTGTTAAAAAAATGTTTAACAAATATAATTTTGAGATAAACACATTATCATCAACTTTCCCTAAATATTCTTCTTACGGAGAAAGTAATTATGAAGGAGATTATTATTTAACAACTTTTTCGATGAACTATACAGGAAATCATTATATATTTAAGTTAAATAAGAAGGGTGAGATTACTTATTATAAAAAAACTGATATGGTTTCTTTTGATTTTACAGCACATAAAAATAAAAAAGGTGAAATACGCTACATGTATCTAGAAGGAAAGAAACCAAATTTTGAAGGCGCTACAAGTATAGTTGGTTGTGAATTAGTAGTACTAGATGAAAAATATAAGGAAATAGATAGAATTAAATATTTGAATAAAGATGGAACGTATTCACTATTAGATAATCATACATATATGTATATAGACGATGGACATTATATATTAACATCATATGTTTTAAGAAAAATAGAAGATAAAAATGTTGACGTTTTAGATTGTTTAATACATGAAATAAAGGATGAAAAAGTTATATGGGAGTTTAATAGTGGAGATTATCCATACCTTTATGATTGTACTACAGTTGAAGGAAAAGATTATATACACATAAATTCTATTGATATAGATAAAGATGATGAAAATGTTATTTGTTCATTTAGAAACATCGATGCACTTATTAAGTTGAGCAGAAAAGACGGAAGAATAATATGGATGTTGGGTGGAAAGAATGATGAATTTAATTTATCAAATAAGAACAAATTTTCAAAACAGCATTCATGGATTTCCGCAGGAAACAATACATATTTTGTTTATGATAATGGAAATGAAAACAGAAGAACAAGAATTGTTAAATTTGTATTAGATGAAAAGAATAAAAAGGTTATAGAATACAAGGAATATGATACAAATATTTATGCAGCAATGATGGGTTCTGTAAGAGTAATAGATTTAGTAAATCAAATTAATTTGATTTGCTACGGGGGGAAGATAACTAAAACAAATACTAATTTTAGAAATATATATTTGCTAGAAGAAATAAATTTTGCAACTAACAAATTGGAATTTGGATTTACATTTTTGGATGGCCATCAAATATATAATGCTAATAAAATAGATATTAACTAGAATTTGTTTTATTTACATTTTAGCTATTCTATGGTAAAATGTTTTAACGGAGGAATAAGATGTACGACGTAAATAACATAAGAAACTTTAGTATAATTGCACATATTGATCACGGCAAATCTACAGTTGCAGATAAATTGCTTGAACTCACTGGAACAATAGAAAAAAGAGATTTAACAGCTCAAGTATTAGATAATATGGATATTGAACGCGAAAGAGGTATTACAATTAAATCTCAAGCTGTAAGAATGAAATATACTAAAAACGGACAAGAATATATATTAAATTTAATAGATACTCCAGGACATGTAGACTTTAACTATGAAGTATCGCGTTCTTTAGCAGCGTGTGAGGGCGCTATACTTGTAGTAGATGCTTGTCAAGGTGTTGAAGCTCAAACATTAGCGAATGTATATTTAGCATTAGAAAATAATCTAGAAATTATACCAATAATAAATAAAATTGACTTACCTCAAGCTAGACCAGATGAGGTAAAGAATGAAATAGAAAATATAATAGGGATTGAGGCTATGGAAGCTCCATGTGTATCTGCTAAGACGGGAATTAATATGGAACAAGTATTAGATGAAATAGTGGAAAAAGTTCCAGCGCCTAAAGGAGATATAAACGCTCCTACTAAAGCATTAATATTTGATTCTAAATATGATAACTACAAAGGTGTTGTTGTTCATGTAAGAATGGTAGATGGTACTTTAAGACCAGGAGACAAAATAGTTGCAATGGCAAGTAAACGTGAATATGAAATAGTTGAAGTGGGATACTTTAAACCAGGCGATTATGAACCAGCAAATATACTTAATGCAGGTGAAGTTGGATACATTACAGCAAGTATTAAAGATATTTCAGATATTCGTGTTGGTGATACATTAACTATTAAATCTAATCCGGCATCAGAAGCGCTTCCGGGATACAAAGAAGTAAAATCTATGGTATACGCAGGTATATTCCCTGCTGATGGAAGCGATTACGAAGAACTTAAAGAGGCATTACTAAAACTTAAATTAAATGATGCATCGTTAAACTTCGAACTTGAATCTTCAGCAGCGTTAGGACATGGATTTAGATGCGGCTTCTTAGGACTTCTTCATATGGAAATAATTGAAGAAAGAATAGAAAGAGAATATGGAATAAGTATAATTACAACTGCGCCATCGGTTATATATAAAATACACAAAACTAATGGCGAAGAACTAGAATTATATAATCCAGCAGATTTACCTTCTGCACAAGAAATAGATTATATGGAAGAGCCAGTAGCTAAAGCAGAAATTATAGTGCCTAAAGAATATGTAGGTAATGTAATGGAACTTTGTACTGAGAGAAGAAGTGATTATATTAATATGAAATATATAGATGATAACAGAGTGTGCTTAGAATACAACATGCCACTAAACGAAATTATCTATGATTTCTTTAATAGCTTAAAATCTAGAACAAGAGGATATGCTTCTTTTGATTATGAAATATCTCATTACCAAAGAGCACATCTAGTAAAATTAGATATATTATTAAATGGAGATGTAGTAGATGCATTATCTTTCATAGTACATAGAGCTAAAGCAGAAACCAGAGGTAGAAAGATTGCAGAAAAACTTAAAGAGGTTATTCCAAGGCAATTATTCGAAATACCAATACAAGCAGCTATAGGTGGAAAAGTAGTAGCTCGTGAAACAGTAAGAGCTATGAGAAAAGACGTATTAGCTAAATGTTATGGTGGAGATATATCTAGAAAGAAAAAACTTCTTGAAAAACAAAAAGAGGGAAAGAAAAGAATGCGTCAAGTTGGTAGCGTAGAACTTCCATCAGAAGCGTTTATGACAGTGCTAAAAGTCGATGATAATTAAGAATGAAATTTGAAAAATAAATGGCAAAAAATAACACGTAAAAAGCGAGTTTGATTTATCAAATTCGCTTGTCTTTTTTTATCGTTAATGATAAGATTTAAGTACATTATATAAGGGGGAACATATGAAGAAACATGCAAAGATATTCCTTGCCGTTTTGATGGTGTTTGTAGTTTCAATAACTACATTACGTTATAACGGTAAAGAGATAGAAACATCTAGTTTAATAAACATAAATGAGTGCTCAAACGAATTTATGGAAAAGTATTTTACTGAAATGAGTAAAATAAGTGAAGAAGATAAACCAAATATTCTTATCGTTACTAGTAAAACTAAAATAGTAAGTACATATGGTGCAAAAAATGTAATAGCAGCACCAAATAATCAATATATGCTAGTATACGATTCTAAAGAGGCTAAAGATGAAGCTAAAGAAAAACTAACTAAAGTTAGAGGATTAGTCTCTGTAGAAGAGAATATTGAGTATAAAATATCTGCATATAACTCTTGGGGAGTAACATCTACAGGAATGGACCAAGCGTCAGCTAGACTAGAAGCACGTGCTGGTAAGGATGATATAGTTGTAGCAATAATAGATACAGGACTTGATGTTGCTTTATTTAAAAGCAAATATCCTACAAAATTAGCAGGAACATATAATTCATTAACAAACAGTACAGCAGAATCTGCGATGTCAGATGAAAATAGTCACGGGACACATATAGCAGGAACAATAGCTGAAAGTACACCATCTAATGTTAAGATACTTCCAGCAAAGGCATCTTCAGGTTCATCTTTGTTATCAACAGATATAATAAGAGCAATAAATTATATCGTAAATAATAAAGCTGCAGATGTAATTAATATGAGCTATGGTTCGTATACAACACACACAGCAACACATGTAGCAATAAAAGCGGCAACAGAAGCAGGAATAATATGTGTAGCGGCTGCAGGTAATGAAGAATTAGCACAAAAAGCATATCCAGCAGGTTATCCAGAAACAATAGCAGTATCTGCAATAGATTCGATGAATTCAATAGCTAGTTTCTCTAACGTTGGAACAAATATAGATTTTGCAGCACCAGGTGTAAACATTAATAGTATAAATGGATATAAGAGTGGTACTTCAATGGCGGCACCACACGTTGCTGCTGCGGTAGCGATTGTTAAAAGCTATAATGAAGACTTTACTAAAGAACAAGTTGTGGATATATTAAAAGCCAACGCAGTAGATTTAGGAACACCAGGTTGGGATTATGTCTTTGGATATGGAGCAATAAACTTTATTGGATTTAATTATTGTACATGTAATTGTGCAACATGTGATAGTGTAGCATGTACTGGATGTTCTTGCGTAACATGCGTGCACAAAGATATAACTGAAAACATAACAAGTATATCTGTTTCTAAAATAGTACAAGAAACATATAACTATGGAAGTATTTCAAACTTAGCAAACATGGAACTAAAACTATATTATAGTTCTGGTAACTTAACTAAAAAGTTAGGAGATTTAGAGAATGTAACAGTAACAGGATACGATCCATACAAATATACAAGTCAGGTAATAACTATAACTTTTGCAGGAAAGTCTACACAAGTAACATTGCCAGCAAGAACAGAACCACAATCTTTTTGGTCATATGAAGTAGTAAGTGGAACTAATATTAAACTTTCTGGAATGAAAACTACACCAGTTAAATGGTTACATTTACCTGAAAAAATAGGTAGCTATACAGTAACAGCAATTAAGAGTGGTTTGTTTAAGGAAAAAGACCTAACAATAGTAACTATGCCAAGCACAATAACAAGTATAGAATCCGAAGCTTTTGCAGGCTCTACAGTAAGAGAAATAAAAGCGGGAGCTAGTACGTTAACACTTGGAAGTAAAGCTTTTTCTAAAGCAACTAATTTAGAAAAAATTAATTCATTTGTTAAATTAACAGGCGAAGATGTGTTTGAAGAATGTTATTCGCTAACATATGTAAAATTATCAACTGAAAACATATCAATACCAGGTGGAACATTTTATTTATGTACTAATTTAGAGAGTATAACAATACCAACAGCTGTAACAACCATTGGAGATTATGCTTTCACAAACACAAGAATAAATAATTTAACAATACCAAACAATGTAACAAGTATAGGTAAAGCAGCATTTGCAAATTCATTTAATTTAGAAACATTAAATTTATCTACAATATTAAAAACAATAGGTGAAAGTGGATTTGCATCAGCAGCAAACTTAAAATCATTAAGCATACCAGCAACTGTAACAAGTATAGGTACGGATGCATTTAGAACTTGTACAGGATTAAATACAATTACTGTAGCAAGTGAAAATACATATTATGATAGTAGAGAAAATTGTAATGCATTAATAGACAGTACAACTGATACATTAATTATAGGAACAAATAATACAACTTCTGTGCCGGGTACAGTAAAAACAATAGGTGATATGGCATTTGCGTTTAATCATTTATTATATGAAATAAGAATTGGTGAAGGGGTTAAAACAATAAAATCAAATGCTTTCTATAACACATATTATTTACAAGTAGCAATATTACCAGAAACTTTAACTACAATTGAAACAGGAGCATTTAATTATACTCCATATTTAACACTTTGGGTACATAGTGATTCATATGGAAAAACATATGCAACATCTAATAGTAGAGCATATAGATGTTATAATCCAAGCAATTTATCTGTAACAGGAATAAAAACAACATATACTGCTTTTGAAAAGGTATCAACAACAGGTGTATATTTAACAGCAAAATATTCAGATTATGATGGTACAAGAACAGAAACTATATCAAGCGGTATAACAATAGGATATACTGGCGGCAATACAAGTTTAAGAGCAACTGATACATATATAACAATAAGCGCATATAATAGTGTTGGTTATCATATAATAGGAAGAGTAAATATAACAGTTAATAAAGCAACACCATCTTATGTAGTTCCAACAGGACTTTCTGGAGTGGAAGGACAAAAGCTATCTGAAATAGTATTACCTACTGGATTTAGTTGGCAAACACCAAACACGATATTATCTGGCGTAGGTAACAAGACATACAAAGTTAATTACACACCAACAGATACTGTAAACTACAATACAGTAACAGGTATAGACGTAACTATTACAGTAGTTGCAGGAAAGACTATAATAACACCAACAATAACAATAACAGATAAAACTTATGATGGTAAATTAAGTATAGATGTAGCGACTATTAAAGTTGCAGAACTTAAATCAACTGAATATGTAGTAACGTTAGCAACTCTGTCTTCAGCAAATGTTGGTACAGTTAACGCAACAATTAAAATCAAATTAACAAACGATAAATTCAAAACAACCGCATTTACTGGAAATGCACAAGAATATCAAACTACAGTTAGTATGAAAATAGTTCATGCAAAAGTTGCATATCCTACACGTGTAAATAAAGAATATGTATATAACGGCAAAGAGCAAACTTTTGAAGTAACAGGTTTAGATACTAGTATAATGAGTATAACAGGAAACAAGAGAACAAATGCTGGTAGCCAATCGGTTATAATAAAGCTTACAAATTCTAACTATACATGGACAGATGGAACAAAGAATAATTTGTCCTTTACATTTGAAATAAAGAAAGCAAGTATTGTATATACAGCAGAAGATGGACACTATGTTGTAGATGGACAAGGCTATGGAATTACATTAAATGTAACAAGCCCTACAACGGCTACAATAAAGTATGCTGATGCATCTGGAAATTATACATTAAGTACAATGCCAAAATATACAGCAGCTGGAACATATACAATTAAATTTAAGATATCTGCAGGTGATAATTATAATGAAGTAACAGATGAACGTAAGTTATACATTTATGCAGAAGGAATAATAAACAAAACAAAAGATAAAGAAGTAATATATGATGGTTTAGAGCATACATTAACAATGGATATAAACATTGGAGATGTAACAATTAAATATTCTGTGGGCAATACAAAATATGATTTAGATAAATTACCAATGTTTAAGAATGTTGGAGAATATGTAGTAAATTACAAGATAGAGAAAACTGGGTTACAAACAATTTATGGAAGTAATAAGGTTAAAATTTATGGAGTAAAAACAACAGGTTCTTCGTTAAGAATAGATGGCAATTATCTCAAAATTAAAGATTTCAAAACAAACTATGCAGATATTATAAGTAAACTAAATATTTATGCACCAAGCCATACAATTCTTGCACACGATAAAAATGGCGTAGATAAGAATACTAGTACAATGTTTACTGGCGATTATATATCTATCTATATACACAGTGCGCTAAATTCTAAGGAGTTCAAATATACAGTGGTGATATTAGGGGATGCAAATCTAGATGGTAAAATATCTGCTCTAGATTATGTAAGAATAAAGAATCACATAATGAAAGACCCTGAGATAAAAGATTCGTTATCTTTATTATCGGCAGATGCTAATGATGACGGAAAAGTATCAGCGCTAGACTATGTAAGAATAAAGAATCATATAATGGACGGAGGAAAATAATAAATGAAGAAAATATTAACAATATTATTAGTAGGAATGATTGTATTAACAGGTTTTTGCAATAATGTTTATGCTAAGGGATCAATAAAACCTTCGCTTTCAAGTTTAACAATGGAAGAGGGAGGCTCTAAAACATTTAAGATATCTGCTTCTAATGCAGCAGGAAGAGTGGACATTTCTACGTCCAACTCTTCGGTTGCAACAGTCAGTGTAAAAAGTAAATGGTTAGATAACAGTAGTGTTTCGGTAAAAGTAACAGGTAAATCTGTGGGAACAGCTACAATAACAGTAAAATTATCTGATGCGGCTACATTTGATGAAGAAGTATTAAACAAAACATATAAAATAACAGTAAAAGTAACAGAACCTAAATCTAAGAACAACAACTTAAGCTCAATATCTGTAGATGGATATAAATTAGTTAAGAAAAGCGATACATCATATACATTGGATGTAGGAAATAGTGTTTCTAAAATAACAATAAAAGCTTCTGCGGACGATTCTAAAGCTTCTGTATCTGGAACTGGTACAAAGAGTCTTAAAGAGGGCAAAAACACTTTTAATATCGTTGTAACAGCAGAATCTGGTGCAAAGAAAACATATGTAATAACAGTAAATAGAAAAGACGGATATTATCTAGAAGATTTAGCTGAAGCATTAAAAACAAGTGAACCAACAATTAAATTAAGAGATGGAGATAAACTTACATCAGAACACTTAGATAAGATTAAAGCGAGCGGAAAAACAGTTGTGCTAAATGCAGAAGATAAAGCAGGAGACTTTACATATTCTTGGAATGTAGATGGAACTAAACTTTCTACATATGCAGAAACAGATACAGGAATAGTATTTGATTCAGAATATAAAGAGGAAATAGGAAAACTTTCAAACTATGCTGACGGTAAATATGTGCACTTTGAACAATCTGGTTCAAGCTTAAGCGGAACAACTGTAAAAATGAATGTTGGAGATAAATATAAAGACGAACATATATTAAATGTATATTTATATAATAAGGATAATAATACATTAACATTGGCAACAAATTGAGTTTCAATTCTAAATGGAAATATAGAATTAAATCTTAAAGAGTATGGAGATTATATTATAACAAGAGCTAATATAGAAAAAGAAACAAAAACAGAATCTCCAATAACTAGCTTGTTAGGCGGAAGCAGTACAGCAGAAGAATCAGGAATTGATTTTAAGATGATAGCTATTGTAGAAGCTTGCGCAATCGTATTATTAATAATAGTAATTATAGCTAGAGGCAAAAGAAAATAATCTAATAAACTAGATAATAGAATAAAGATAATAAAAAACAGACTCGATAGGAGTCTGTTTTTTATTTGTTTGGTTATTATTTTTTAGTTTTTGCATCTCTAGAAAGCTTAACGGCAGTTTTAACAACTTCGTAGCCACCATCATAGATTTTGATTTTGTTTGCTTTAATAATATTATCACACATAGCAATAATATTAGTTTTTTCTGTTATAAGCATTTCAGCCATGTTAGTTGCTTGGTTAAATGTTCTACATTCAATAGTGCCATCTCCGATTTCAGCAGAACGAAGAGCGCCATATGCTTCGTGAGCACCAACTCTTCTAATAAGAAGTTTTGGAACGGGGTAGAAAGCAAGTTCGCTAGGTTTAGTTACCATTACATCACATTCGCGCATTAGAAGATTTGTAGAATATACAGCTGCAAATATATCGCTGTGTAAAAATACATGTAATCCTTTTAAATCTTCATTAAGAGAAGCTTGAGAGGCAAATTCAGCCGTTTTATCAAAATCATCCGGATGAAGTGTTATTGTATCCATAAAGTTAGGGATTTTTTTAGCA
>JAFXEC010000053.1 GCA_017521005.1 Clostridia bacterium
AAACCAGACAAACCACTTAATGCTTATGATACGCTATATAAATATTATCCAGAAATGGAAGATAACATATTACCAATACTAAAAGAAATGGGCATAGATAAACCATCTTTACCTGATGAAATAGATGTAAAAGAATATGCATTAAGTATAAGTAATGTAAGTATAGAAGAAATTAAGAAAGAAATGAAAGATTACATAGATTTAATGTTTAATTAGGAGTAGAATATGTATAAGAAATTAGTAAGAGATAAAATACCTGAAATAATACTATCCAAAGGTGAAACGCCAGTAACTAGAGTGTTAGAAGATAAAGAATATAAAGAGGAGCTAGAAAAGAAACTTCACGAAGAATATTTAGAAGTATTAGAAGCAAGTGGAGATTCTAGAATAGAAGAATTAGCAGATATGTTAGAAGTTATTGAAGCATTAGCAAATGTAGAGAACAAAACATTAGAAGATGTAATGAATGTTAAGGATAAAAAGAAAGAAAAAAGAGGCGGATTTAAAGATAAAATATATCTAGAAGGTGTAGAATAAGAGGTGTATTATGAAATTTACAGAATTAAAATGTGTAAGTGAAAATGTAAATCTGGATGAATACTTATGGCTATATTCTTATGTAAGAGATAATATGGAACATAAAGAATGGCTTGGAACATTTACAAGAGAAGAAATAGTGGATGTATTAAGTGTAGGCGGAAAAATATTTATGTATTACGATGGTACTACACCAGTATGTTCAATGTTCTATATACCAGTAAAGAATAAAACACTTACAAAGCATAATGTAGAACACGATGAAAGCATAGTTGGTTCTTTAGGACCAATAATGGTAAGTAAAGATTATGTTGGAAATGGATTCCAAAGGGAAATGATGAAAGTGCTAGATGAGTATGCAAAATCTATAGGTAAAGAATATATCTATACCAAAGCACAAAGTGAAAATGTATATTCAATAAATAACATGCTAAAGAATGGATATATAGTAGTACACGAGTACGAAAGCGAAAGAGGTATGGCAACAGCTTTAATAAAGAAAATATAAGGAGTAGTATTAATGAATTATATAATTAAAAAAGAAATTAATGTAGAAGATTTTTTAAGACTACGTGAAGAATTGGGTTGGAAGAATCTTAGTAAAAAACAACTCACAAAAGCTATAAGTGGTTCTATGATAAACCTATCTATCTTTAAAGATAATGAATGCGTGGGAATAGGACGAGTAGTTGGAGATAACGCCTTAAAAGGAATGCTTACAGATATAATGGTAAGTAGGAAATATCAAAAGCAGGGTATAGGTAAACTAATAGTTACAACATTAATAGATGATATAGAAAAAATACTAGAAGAAGGAGAACAATTTCAATTAGAAGCTTCTCCAACAGAAGGTAATAGAGACTTCTATATTAAATGTGGTATGAAATATAAACCAGAAAATCAAGATGGTGTATATTTGTGGATAAAGAAATAAGGAGAAAATATTATGGAAGATAATATTTTTATAGAAGGATTAAAAGAAAACAATAAGGAAAAATTAGTACAGGTAGAAAAAGTAGATTTACACAATCACGCATCATATTCTTGTAATAGACAATATCTTATAAAAAAGGGTATAAATATAGGAAATGAAAAGATACAAGACATTTCATCTCTTATAGAATATAGCAGAAAGTATATTACACCTATAAAAGCTACAAAAGAAGGACTAGCGCTATTACTAACTGGTACTTTTGAAAATTGTATTAATACAGGAGTGAAATTCGTAGCTACTAATATAGATTTTAAGGATTGCATTAGGACATTTGATTCTAATATATCAAGCTTTATTGAATTTTTGAATGAGTTTAGATATGATTCGCTAGATATTAAATGGATTCTTGAAATAAGTAGAGACAGTTATAAAAGTGAATACAAAGAACTTGTGTTAAGAATGATAGAAAGCGGATTTTTCGCAGGAATAGATTTAGTTTCAACAGAAAATGTTATTCCTAATAAAGAGTTTATTTGCTTTTATGAACTTGCAAATAAAATGGGGTTAATTACTAAAGTACATGCAGGCGAACAACTAGGGTCAGATTATATAAAACAATGTATAGAAGATTTCGAGCCCAAAGAAATACAACATGGAATTAGCATTGTTGAAGATATAAATGTAATGCAACTAGCAAAAGAAAAGAACATTGTTTTTAATGTTTGTCCAACTAGTAATATAGTATTAAGATATGTAAAAAATATAGAAACTCATCCTATTAAAAAGATGTGTGAATATGGCTTAAAGGTTACAATAGCAACAGATGACATACTATATTTTAATAGTGATATAAACGATGAGTATCTAAAATTATACAACAATAGTGTATTAACAGCAGAAAAATTAAATGAAATTAGAAAGTTTGGTAATACAATAAGAAATAGATATTAAAGATAATTATTGCTATTTTCGGACGATTAATAATAAGGAAGGTTAAAATGTTGGTTGTAGAAGTTGGAATAAAATTAGATAAAGAGTTTGAATATTATGATAACATGTTAAAAAATAAAGGACTTGTAAATGAATTTAATGTTATTACGCATGACTTATATTATACGAATAAAGATTTAGAAGGTATGACAGAAAATGAAATGAAAAATGCGTGTATAAGGCTTAGAAGTTGTAATGGTGAAAAATATAAAGTACAAAATAATCTAATAGAAAAATTAGATGTGAAAGAAGTTAAAAATAGTCCTTTAAGATTGAAGCTCTTTGAAAGAAAGTTAAATAAATTTGGATATAAAAAAGTATTTGATACAACCAAAAAAGATTCACATTATTGTAAAGAGGGAATGACTAGTAAAGTTCAGCTTCAACAAATTGAAAATGTTGGATTGCTAGTATATTATGATAATAAAGAATATTACGAATTTGAGTTAGATGAACAGAGAAAAATGTTAATTGATGAATTAAATTCGTATGGTTTTAATTTTGATTATGATAAACTAGGACTAGATAAATTAAGAACGTTATATTATAAAAAAGAAATGTTTAGTCAAAATCAAAACGGATAGGAAGGTAAATATGACAGAAGAAAACAAACAAATAGTAAATATTAATTGGTACCCAGGACATATGGCTAAAACTTTAAGAGAAATGAAAGAAGACTTAAAGTTAATAGATATAGCAGCTGTTATTCTTGATGCAAGAACACCATATGCATCACTAAACCAAGATGTTTATGAAATAATAAAAGCTAAAACAGTCCTTATGGTGTTTAATAAATCGGATTTAGCAGACCCTATTAAACTTAAAGAAGCCGAGACTAAATACCAAAAGAATGGTTGCTATACTGTTAGGACAAACTCTTTGAGTGGAGAAGGAATAGATGCTCTAACTAAAAAAATTAGAGAGATAGGCGAAAAAGTTAAATATGGCAACAAGACAAGTGCATCATACAAAATGCTAAAGAAGGTATATCGTGTGCTTGTAGTTGGCATACCTAACGTTGGTAAATCCTCACTAATAAATAGAGTATCTGGTAAGAAATCTGCAGAAGTTGGAAATAAACCAGGTGTTACAAAACAAAAACAATGGATTAGAGTAGGTAAAGATATAGAGCTTATGGATACACCAGGGTTACTTGCTAAATCTATTGCTCAAGATGGAAAAGCATATAAATTAGCTATTGCTGGAACAATAAAAGACGATATCTTAGATATGGAAGTTTTAGCAGTAGAATTAATAGATATACTTATGGCAAATAAATTGTATACTGCTATGCTTAAAGATAGATATGGCTTAGGAGAAGAAATAGAATCTTTAAGATCATTTGAAATATTAGAAGTAATAGGAAGAAAAAGAGGTGCACTTCTTAAAGGAGATGTAGTCGATCTATTAAAAGCAGCAAGAATAGTAATAGAAGACTATAGAACAGGAAAGCTAGGTAAAATAAGTTTAGAATAATATAAGGGAGATATATGGAACTAACAAATTCACAAAAACTAATAATAACTACTAAAAATAAAAGTCTACTGGTTTCAGCTTCGGCTGGAAGTGGTAAGACTTTTGTTGTCGTAGAAAGAATAGTAGATAGTATTAAATCAGGAAAAGACATTTCTAAAATGTTAATATTAACATTTACTAATGCTGCTGCATCAGAACTTAAAGAGCGTATTGTTAAAAAACTTTACGATATAAAAGAAGAATATTTGAAAGTTGGGGACAAAGAAAATGCTAAAAGAATAGCAAAACAAATATCTGCAGTACCCGCGTCAGATGTATCTACAATACACTCGTTTTGCTTAAGCACTATTCGTAATAATTTCTACAGCTTAGGAATAGATCCAAATGTACAAACTGTAGAAGAAACAAAGGCAACATTAATGCTTTATGAAGCAATCGAAGATGTTTTAGAAGAAGAATATGTAACAGCTTCAGATACTTTTACAGATATACTAGATATGTTAGGTAATGAAGAAAATTTAGTGGAAATGTTATTTAAGCTTCATAAAGCAATGTGTAATGCAACTAACAAAGACAAGTGGTTAAATAATATAACTAATACTTATTCGGTATCTAGCGAAACGGTTAAAGATTTAACAGATATAGAATTTGGACGTGAAGTTGTAAAGAGTATTAAAAATATATTAGAAATAGAAATAATGAATCTAGAAAGAATAATAGATAAATTAGATTCTGTAACAGATTTTGAAACTAGAAAAACAACTTTAGAAAACATTTTAGCTATAGTAAAAAGAGCGCATTCAAAAGAAACTTTTGATGAGATATATGCTATGCGAGATGAATTAACTTCACTTCCACAATTACCAAAGAAAGCTGTGCCAGACGAAGAACTTAAGAAGGAAGTCTCAACCGTTAGAAATGGTTGCGCAAAGAAATTAAAGAATATAGTTACAAAGTTAATATACAAAGATTCTAAAGGTATAATAGACGAACTTAACGCAACGCTTGTTTATGCTTCTTGGTATAAAGATGTTATTAAAAGAGTAGATGAAAAGTATACTTTAGCCAAAAAAGAAAAAGCATTAATAGATTTTTCGGACTATGAACATTTAACACTTAAAGCTTTGGAAGATGAAGAAACAAGAAAAAAATATATAGAAAAATTTGATGAAATATATATAGACGAGTATCAAGATACATCAGATATACAAGAAACAATACTTATGAGTATTGCTAAAGAAAATAATGTAATAATGGTTGGAGA
>JAFXEC010000054.1 GCA_017521005.1 Clostridia bacterium
AAACTCTTGTCTTAAATTCTCTCAAGATAACGTTAGCTATCTCTTAATTACTTTGTTTTAATAAAATTAACGTGGTTGTTATGTTTTCCATAACCCCATCTTTACTTGGCTTGTTTTACTCTTTATTTTTCAATGTGCTTTTGTCACTTGTTAGCGACAAGACTTATTCTAACACAGGTAAATTGTTTTGTCAACAAAAAAATCAGATTTTTTTCATTTTTTTCGTTTTATTTTTTTACCTATTTTCGAAAGTGGTTTTTGTTACAATTTTATGTAAATAAATTGTTCTTGTTCAGAACAAAAAATAAACTACTATTATACTCTAATATGTAGTTATTTACTTATTTATCATATGTTATGTAGTGTATCTCATCGACCACTGCTATTATTATAACTCTTTATTTTGAAAATGTCAACAAAAATGTTACAAAAATGTTACAAAAAATTGCTTTTCTTTTTTATAAAAAAATAAGGACAATTTTATACTTGAAATCATCCTTATTATATATGTTATTTTTTATCCATTTGTCTCTTTATTTCGTATATAGTTATTGCTGCGCTTACTGACGCGTTAAGAGACTCTGTTTTACCAACCATAGGTATCTTGATTATACCATCACAGTTTTCTCTAACTAGTCTAGATATTCCTTCACCTTCATTACCAACTACTATTCCTATCGCTCCAGTTAAATCTGTTTCATATATAGTTGTTGCACCTTCCATATCTAAACCATATATCCACAATCCTGCCGTCTTTAATTCTTCAATAGCTCTAGTTATATTAGTTACTCTTGCAACTCTCATATAATTAACAGCGCCTGCAGCAGTCTTTTCTACTACATCTGTAATTTGACATGCATTTCTTTTTTGAATTACTATACCATGTACTCCCATACATTCTGCACTACGTATTATAGCACCAAGATTGTGTGGATCTTCTATCTTATCTAATATAAGTACAAACGGTTTCTCATTTTTACTATTTGCATACTCCAATATATCTTCTATTTCATAATATTCATAATCTGTAACGGAAGCAACTATACCTTGTGAGTTTTTTAACTTTTCTCCTTCAGTAGTTATCATCTTATCTAGTTTTACCTTGTCTGCTTCTACAGTTACTATTCCTTTAGATTTAGCAAGCTTTAATAGTTCATATACTTCTTTGCTTCCCTTTGAACCATACAATTTGTTTATTGTCTTTCCAGATTCTATTGCTTCTTTTACTGGATTTACTCCATATATTAATCCCATAATTCCTCCAAATAACATATTAATTGTATATCACAAAGTAAAAATAGTCAAGATTTATGTCAATTTATAGATATTAAGAAAGAACTTTATAACTTATTGTAATAAAAATTTACATGTGATATTATATAAGAAAATTAACAAATAAATTAAGGAGTAACTAATATGATTGACCGTTCTAAAAAAATATTTGGAAACGAAATTAAAAAAGCAGATTACAGACGTGCTGCAAATAGCAAAAAGCGTTTTGTACTAAAATATGGTGATGATACAAAGCAAATTTATCATCTAAAAGCCGTGCCTAATCCAACCCTTTCAAAATATTTTAAGATTCAAAATCTTGTACGTTCAGATAAACCATTAGAACTTGGCCCACGCCCTGTTATTATTGGTAATATTCGTATGGGCTTTGGACACTATAGAATAGCTCTTGCTATCGCGTCGTGCGCTCACTCGCTTGGATTTACGCCTTATTGGTTAGATTTAAACTCATTTGAAGACACGACTGGTGGTAAAGTTATATCTTATCTTAACGATCTCTATTCATTAGGTTCTAGATTATCTCAAAGAATTCCTCTTTTTGATAAACTGCTTTGGGAACCAGGAAGCAAAAATATGTATAAGAAGCTTTCTCGTAACGCAGTAGACCAAAAGAATAGCGAGCTTATGACAAGAGCTTACCAAGATTTAGATAAGAACTTACCATTTATAGCTACACATTCTTGGCCAGCACAAGCGGCAATACACGCAGGAATGAATTGTGTGGTTAATGTTATCCCAGATAACCTTCCAATGACACTTCACCTTGCTGAAGGTTCTGTGCACACTGTACAAACTCCTTCATCATATTTAGGATATAAAACTCTAAATGAAATGTATGACGGCGAAACTAAAACAATGCCTTCTAAAGATATTGTTCTTGCTGGGCATTATGTAGATCATGAAATTGTAGCTAATATTAATCACGATTGCAAAAGAAGGATGGAAAGAATGATTAATAGAAAACCCGTAAGATTTTTAATTCCCGTTGGCGGAGCAGGAGCTGGTCTTGAAATGATAGAAAAGATTATCTCTCACCTTCTTCCAAGAGTTAAAGGCGGTACAGCTACTATATTCTTAAATCTTGGTGACCATAAAGACGTATTAGACAAGCTTGCTAAAAAAATCCCTAACTTTATGGATACAATAACACTTCATCCGGATGATTTTGATAAAACGGCTGAATTTGCCTCTCAAGCTTCTCTTAATGAAGATTTAAAAGGATTACATGTATTTTTACACAGCGATATATTTGC
>JAFXEC010000055.1 GCA_017521005.1 Clostridia bacterium
CCAACTTTTTCTTTTAAGTCGTTTACAGCTTTTATTAAGTTTTCTAATTTTTCTTCATTTGTTTTTCCACCTAATCCTAACGCATCTGAAACTCTAGCATATTTTTCTAAAGTCTTTGGATGATCATATTGTGGAAAAGTTCCCATTTTAGGTGGTGCATCTACACTGTTAAATCTTAATACATGTTCTATCATTAAAGCATTTGCTACACCGTGTGGTAAGTGATGGAATGATCCTAGTTTATGTGCCATTGAGTGACATACACCTAAGAATGCATTTGCAAACGCCATACCAGCCATAGTAGCTGCATTAGCCATTTTCTCTCTTGCTTCTGGATCGTTAGAACCGTTATCATAGGCACGAGGTAAATATTTAAATATATTCTTTAAGCTTTCTATAGCTAAACCGTCTGTATATTCTGTAGCCATCATTGATGCTAATGCTTCAAGGTCGTGTGTTACTGCATCTATTCCTGATGCTGATGTTAAGCCTTTAGGCGCATTCATCATCATATCTGCATCTACTATTGCCATATTAGGCATAAGTTCGTAATCTGCTAAAGGATATTTAGTTCCTGTTTTTTCATCTGTTATTACAGCAAATGGTGTTACTTCAGAACCTGTTCCTGCTGTTGTTGGGACTGCAATAAAGTATGCTTTTTCACCCATCTTAGGGAATGTGTATACTCTTTTACGGATATCCATAAATCTCATCGCCATATCCATAAAGTCTACTTCAGGGTGCTCATACATTACCCACATAATCTTTGCAGCATCCATAGCACTACCACCACCAATTGCTATGATACAATCTGGTGCAAATGCTTTCATTTGTTCTGTTCCTTTTACTGCACATTCCAAAGTTGGATCTGGTTCTACATCAAAGAATGATGCGTGTGATATTTTTAATTCGTCTAATTTATCTGTTACTGGTTTTGTATAACCATTTTCATACAAGAATTTATCTGTAACAATAAATACTCTCTTTTTATTAAGTACTGTACCAAGTTCATCTAGTGCAACTGGTAAACAGCCTTTTTTAATATATACTTTTTCTGGTGCTCTAAACCAAAGCATGTTTTCTCTCCTTTCAGCAACTGTTTTTACATTTAACAACTGCTTTATTCCTACGTTTTCAGATACTGAGTTTCCTCCCCAAGATCCACAACCAAGTGTTAGTGATGGAGTTAATTTAAAGTTGTATATATCTCCTATACCACCTTGTGCTGCTGGTGTATTTATTAATACCCTACATGTTTTCATTGAGTTATAGAACTGTTCTATTTTTTCTTGCTCAGTAAGTGTGTTTATGTATAATGATGAAGTATGACCTAAGCCACCATCTTCCACTAGAACCTTCGCTTTACTAATAGCTTCCTTAAAGTTCTTTGCTTTATACATTGCAAGAACTGGAGATAACTTTTCGTGAGCAAATTCTTCGTCTAGATTTACATTCTCTACTTCACCTATTAACACTTTAGTTGTTTCTAGTACTTCTACTCCTGCAAGTTTTGCAATTGTATATGCACTTTGTCCAACTATCTTTGCATTTAATGCTCCATTTATTATTATTGTTTTTCTAACTTTTTCTGTTTCTTCTGCATCAAGGATATAGCAGCCACGTTTTACAAACTCTTCCTTAACAGCATCATATATCTTATTATCTATAATTACAGACTGTTCTGATGCACATATCATACCATAATCAAAAGTTTTTGAATGTATGATTGAGTTTACTGCTAAAACTATATCTGCAGATTCATCTATAACAGCTGGTGTGTTTCCCGCTCCAACTCCAAGTGCTGGTTTACCACTAGAGTATGCTGACTTAACCATACCTGGTCCACCTGTTGCAAGTATTGTATCTACTGAATGCATTAATGTGTTTGTTAGTTCTAATGAAGGAACATCTATCCATGAGATTATCCCTTTTGGCGCGCCAGCTTTAACTGCTGCATCTAGAACTATTCTTGCTGCTTCTATAGTAGAGTTCTTTGCTCTAGGGTGTGGACTTATTATTATTCCATTTCTTGTTTTAAGAGCTATTAATGTCTTAAATATTGCTGTTGAAGTTGGATTTGTTGTTGGTATAACCGCTCCAATAATTCCAATTGGTTCTAATACTTTCTTTATACCAAAAGCTTTATCTTCTTCTACAGCTCCACATGTTTTTGTATCTCTGTATTTGTTATATATATATTCTGCAGCATAATGGTTCTTAATTACTTTATCTTCTACAAGCCCCATTCCTGTTTCTTCTACTGCCATTTTTGCAAGTGGTATTCTTGCACTGTTTGCTGCAATAGCTGCTGCTTTAAATATTTCATCTACTTGTTCTTGGCTAAACTTTGCAAATTCTTCTTGCGCTTTTCTTGTACTAGCAATTGCTTTTTCTAATTTTTCTACGCTATCTACTACCATATGAGTTTTCTCCTTATGTTATATCTTATGTATAAATATATATTTTTGCCTCTTAATAACAAAATCATAGTATCACATAAGTAGATTTTTGTAAATAGCATTTAAGCCACATATTTTATACATTTTATGACTTATCTAACATGTAAAAGAGAGCAATACTTTTAAGTATTACTCTCTTTATTTGAAGCTTAAAGCCCTTCCAACTCTTTCTTGATTTGAGCCATCCGTGTTTTCATATATTCACGAATTCCTTCAAATGCCTGTGAACCAAGCTTCGTGGTCACCTCTTTAAGCACCTTGTTGTTGTGGTTATAAAAGGTGGAACACTTGAGGAAAATCTGAGTATCCGGATTTGTAAGGATATCCAAAGCTTCTTCAAGCTCATGGTACTCATTTAAGAGTTTTCTTCCTTTTTTCATTGCTTCATCGTTTGTCTTCATTTTGTATCTCCTTATTTATATTTTTCTACAAACTCGATTAACTTGTCCAGTCTATACAAATTGTACAGGCTAGTGTAAACTTCCGGGGTATCCCAACAGGCAGCTGTCTTATCGAAAATATCATAGAGAAAAATCCGTACTGCTCCATCATTATAGATTTGGATACGCACAGCATCCTTAAGATTACAAAGCATAAAGTGACATACATCACTATATGTTGCCTTGTCCGATACATTGACATATACACTGCCGGTTGCGTTTTTTGTGGTCTGTTCTGCCAGGTATTTTTCCAAAACGTCTTTTGGAATCTGTTTCTTTTTTCCGTTCCACCATACTTCGAACTTCTCGTTAAGCCAAAACATAATTATTCTCCTTCGTTCTATTGTTTAATTAAACTAAAGCCAAACCATTTAATTGACATAAAAATTATACCATATAAAGCAAAAAGATACAACAAAAACTTTGTTGTATCTTTAGATATTATTTATTACCTTTTATGTATGCATATATTGGATAGTTAAGAACACATATTATAAGTCCTACTACACCTGTAATTAAGCCTATTATCATATCAGCTGTTGTA
>JAFXEC010000008.1 GCA_017521005.1 Clostridia bacterium
CGGATCTGTTGCAATCTTAAATGCAAGTGCTGCAAATGGTTCTGTGTCTGAAGATGGTCTTTCTTCTTCTTCTCCGTTTTCATTTACACCTTTAATTTGTTCAACATCAAGTGGTGATGGCATATAGTCAACTATAGCATCAAGTAGCTTTTGAACACCTTTATTTTTGTAAGATGTACCACAAGTTACTGCAACCATCTTGTTTTCTATTGTTGATTGTCTTATACATTTCTTGATTTCATCTATAGTAAGTTCTTCGCCTTCAAGATATTTCATCATGATTTCTTCGTCGAACTCAGCTATATGATCAAGTAATTCAGCTCTATATTTTTCAGCATCGGCAACCATATCAGCTGGAATTTCTTCACATCTAATATCTTTACCTAATTCATCATAATATACATAAGCTTTCATTTCTACTAAGTCTACAATACCTTTGAAGCTATCTTCTTTACCTATTGGTAGTTGGATTGGTACTGCGTTAGCTTTAAGTCTTGTTCTTAATTGTTCTACACATTTGTAGAAATCTGCACCCATGATATCCATTTTGTTAACGTATATCATTCTTGGTACTTTATATTTGTTTGCTTGTCTCCATACAGTTTCAGATTGTGGTTGTACGCCACCTTTAGCACATAGTACTGTAACTGAACCGTCAAGTACTCTTAGAGATCTTTCAACTTCGATTGTAAAGTCAACGTGTCCTGGAGTATCTATAATGTTTATTCTGTTGTTGTTCCAGAAACAAGTTGTTGCTGCAGAAGTAATTGTAATACCTCTTTCTTGTTCTTGAGCCATCCAGTCCATTGTAGCTCCACCATCGTGAGTTTCTCCTAATTTGTGTGTTTTACCTGTATAGAATAGTATTCTTTCAGTAGTAGTTGTTTTACCAGCATCGATGTGAGCCATGATACCGATATTTCTTGTCCTCTCAAGAGGATATTCTCTACCTGCCATAAACTTCCTCCTATCCTTGGTTTACCATCTGTAGTGAGCAAATGCTTTGTTTGCTTCTGCCATACGATGAGTATCTTCTTTTTTCTTAAATGCTCCACCTTGTGAGTTTAATGCATCTAACATTTCAGCTGCTAGTTTTTCGTCCATTCCGTGTTCGTTTCTCTTTCTAGCGTATTCTACTAACCATCTAATTCCTAGACTTTGTCTTCTATCTGCTCTAATTTCGATAGGCACTTGGTATGTAGCACCACCAACACGTCTTGCTTTAACTTCAAGAACTGGCATAACTGCTTCCATTGCTTCTTCGAATACTTCTAATGCATTTCTTCCAGTTTTTTCAGCAACTATATCAAATGCTCCGTATACGATTTTTTCAGCAACTGTTTTCTTACCATCCCACATAACTTTGTTTATTAGTTTTGCAACTACTTTAGAACCATATATTGGGTCTGGCATAACTTCTCTTTTAACTAAATGTCCTTTTCTTGGCACTTTCCTTCCCTCCTTCTTTTTACGGTACTCAAAATTGTTAATTTTGTCAGTGCTTATATTTCTAAAATCAAGCACCAATTATGTTAGATTATTTTTTTGCTTTTTTTGCTCCATATTTAGATTTAGCTTGTACTCTACCAGCAACACCAGCTGTATCTAGTACACCTCTAACTATGTGGTATCTAACACCTGGAAGATCTTTTACTCTTCCCCCTCTGATTAGAACAACGCTGTGTTCTTGTAGGTTATGTCCGATTCCTGGAATGTATGCAGAAACTTCCATACCATTTGTAAGTTTAACTCTGGCTACTTTTCTTAACGCTGAGTTAGGCTTTTTAGGAGTTTGTGTTTTAACTACTGTACAAACACCTCTCTTTTGTGGAGAAGAAACTTGAGTTACTTTCTTCTTTCTAGAGTTTAATCCTCTTTGAAGAGCTGGTGATTTAGATTTTGTAGTTTTATCATGTCTTCCTTTTCTTACTAATTGCGCAAATGTTGGCACTTGACTTCACCTCCTTGTTATAAATTAATGCGTGAATTGCAACATCCACAAATACGCTTAATCATTATATCATTTAAGGCCTTTTTAGTCAACATTTTTGTTACATTTTTGTTACAAATTTATAATACTTTTTGGTGCACAATGTTTACATAAAGAAAAGGACCTCTGATATTTATATCAGAAGTCCTATTTTTTAGATGTAACACATGAATTTGTCGCCTTTATCCTGCATTATCGCAGACATTCTTTTAGCAATATTAAGAGATGGTATATTATCTTTTTCTATCTCAAGTCTTATTCTTGCCAAAGGATTATCATCGCGAATAGCTTCAGTAACTGCTGCAAGAGCCTCTTGCATATAACCGTTGTGACGATATTCCTCTTTTAAGAAATACGAGACATCCATCGTCATTCTGGTTAACCGCACTGCAATAATGAGTCCCAAAACATTTTTCTTTTTGTCTGTAATCACACAGTAAAAATCGTTCTTGAAATCTCCATTTGCAAAAATAGCTATATGACTCGCAGCTTCGGTTTCATCCTTCGCGCTAAGGCTTTTAAGTCTACTTACCATATCCGTGTTTTTGATAATATCATAGTACCATGTCACATCTTCCGTTTTGAACGGTCTTAAAACAAGCCGTCTTGTCCGTATAATCATACTTGTCACTCCTTTTATTTTGGATGCATTCATTATATCACATCCGCTCTATTTTTCAATAGTTATGTTTACTATTCTTTGTTCAAATTGACTTTTTATGCTAAATATGTTATAATTAATATTAGGTTCGTATGAATCTAATCTATAATAATTTAAGGAGGATATGCACATGCTAACTAGAAATTGTGCGATCAACAAACTTTTGAACGAAGGAGACTTCAATGTACGGGTAACCGTATTCGACTACACCAAATGTTCCGATGATCCGGAACGCCAAAAAGGTGCTTGGATCGAAGCTATCCGCGACTCTATCGGCGGCGGAATCGTCAACTCCCACGCAAAGGTAAAACTCATTATTGAGCATGCCAATGGCCAACGTCCTTTCCGTGGAATCATATCTGGCAACCTCATTCCTGAGATGATTCGTGTTTCATGTTTCATCCCCGAATCGCTTCGCATTTCCATTGCTCCAGCAAACGATACATCGAAGCTTCATACTTGGATATTTGTATAAAAACAAATTCTAAGTTTAACAACAAAACAGCGACAGTTAATTCTGTCGCTGTTTTTACTTTCGTTAGTACCATTACTAAGTTGTAATTCCTCTTAATCTCTTAGTTGGATCAAGTATTTTCTTTCTTAAACGAATGTTTTCTGGTGTAATTTCAACTAGTTCATCATCAGCTATAAATTCTAATGATTGTTCTAGAGAAAGTACTTTGTGTGGTGTTAATTTTAATGCATCATCACTACCAGAAGCTCTTGTATTTGTTAAATGTTTTTCTTTACATACGTTAACTATCATATCTTCGCTTCTTGAGTTTTCTCCAACTATCATACCAATATACACTTCAGTACCAGCACCTATGAATAATGTTGCTCTTTCTTGTGCATTGTATAATCCATAAGTTGTAGATTTACCTTGTTCATAAGCTATAATTGTTCCGTGAGTTCTTGTTACAACTTCACCTCTGTCTGGTTCAAATCCTGCAAATATGCTATTTAATACTCCAAGACCTTTAGTATCTGTAAGTATTTCACTTCTGTAACCAATAAGTCCTCTAGATGGAATCTTGAACTCTAATCTTGTATATCCAACTTGTGTTGGGCAAGGTCCCATATTAGTCATTTCACCTTTTCTGTTACCCATTTTTTCCATAACAACACCAACATACTCATCCGGTACATCTATTGTTGCCATTTCCATAGGTTCACATTTTACACCATCTATTATTTTACTAATAGCTGTTGGTTTAGAAACTAATAATTCAAATCCTTCTCTTCTCATATTTTCAATAAGTATTGAAAGATGAAGTTCTCCACGTCCATATACTTTAAATGCGTCTGGAGAATCTGTTTCTTCCACTCTTAAAGATACATTTGTTTCAACTTCTTTGAATAATCTATCTCTAATATGTCTAGAAGTAATATATTTACCTTCTTTACCTGCAAAAGGTCCATTATTTACGCTAAATGTCATACAAACTGTTGGTTCGTCTATATCTACAAACGGAACTGCTTCTGGATTATTTGCATCGGCTATTGTTTCACCAATGTTTATTCCAGTAACACCAGTTACAGAAACTATTTCTCCACATTCTGCAGATTCTACTTCTGTTCTCTTAAGTCCCATATATGTATATACTTTACCTATTTTAACATTTTGTACACTTCCATCTTTTTTGCAAAGTGCAACTTGTTCTCCAGCGTGAATTACACCACGTTCTATTCTACCTACACCTATTCTTCCTGTATAGTCATCATAGTCTATGTTAGATACTAATAATTGTAATGGTTCATCTTTACTTCCAGATGGCTCTGGAACATATTTAATTATTGTTTCAAATATAGGTACCATATTATCGTTTGTATCATCTACATTATACTTAGCAAATCCGCTCTTACCAGAAGCATAAACTACTGGGAAGTTTAATTGATCGTCGTTCGCGTTAAGATCCATAAATAGTTCTAATACTTCGTCTAGAACTTCAGTTGGTCTTGCACCCGGTCTATCTATTTTATTTATTACAACGATAGGCATAATATTTAATGATAATGCTTTGCTTAATACGAATCTTGTTTGAGGCATTGGTCCATCAAACGCATCAACAACTAAAAGTACACCATCTACCATCTTAAGTACACGTTCAACTTCTCCACCGAAATCTGCGTGTCCTGGAGTGTCTACTATATTAATTTTTACTCCATTATGCATAACTGATGTGTTTTTAGATAAGATTGTTATTCCTCTTTCTTTTTCGATATCTCCAGAGTCCATTACTCTTTCTGATACAACTTCGTTATCTCTAAATATTCCACTTTGATGTAATAAGCTATCTACTAACGTTGTTTTACCATGGTCAACGTGAGCTATAATAGCAACGTTTCTTATATTTTTCATAAATTTCCTTCTTTCATTAAAACTCTAATTTAATATTTTAGCGCAAGTTTAAGATTATGTCAAGTAGTGATATTTATTTTATATGTATATACAAAAAACAAAAGCAGATTTATCTCTACTTTTGTTTCATTAATTCTTTTATATTTATTATTTAAGAGTTGATACCAACACCGCTATTGAATTATATAGCAAATGGAATAATATGTTTATTGCCAAATTGTTTGTTCTTGCATACGAATATGCAAACGCCATTCCCATAGCCGCATATGGCAATGCAGTTGCGAGCGCTATTACAAGCGTAACCTCTCCTAATGCATGCATTATGCCAAACACACTACCTGAAATTATAATAAATAGCAATTTATGCTTAATTATCTTCTTAAATGCTCCTCTAAACGCAGTTTCTTCAACAAACGGCGCCCATATTACCGCAAGCGGTATTGTTATATATAACGGTAAGCTTTCTATTGTTTGTTGGTTTACTGATTGACTTTTCCTTGTTATTAATGTGGATACTGCTGTAGCTATAGCAAGTGCAATTAGCATCCAAACGAATAATTTTAGCATATATCTTCCTGTTAATCTAAAGTTCTTTATTATTTTCTTTGTTCCCTCTTTAATCTCATCAAAGAATGTCCATATCGCTAAAGCTATTAAAACAACATGCAAACCTATCGCATATATTAGCAACATTATAGGTGATAAAGTCTCTAGCCATTCTGCTTTTATAAAGTTCTGTCCAAAGTATATAACAAGAAATATTAACATCAAAATCCACTGTTTTATATTAGTACTTTTCTTTTCAACAGAAAGCTGCTTTACGGCCTCATTAAAATTTAACTTTTCTCTTTTTTCTTGCTTTACAAATATTAATAACAATATGTTTATTATTGTTAATATTCTAAATACGACTAACGGGATTTGTAAAAATAGAATTACATTGCCGGTCAACAAATACTTCTTGGAATATTTTACTTTGTCACATAACAAGGCAAAATATAATATTACCATTATAAATATAGAGAATCCCAATTTATCTACATTTACCTCTCCTAACATCTTTTTAATTTCACAAAATATTGTTATTAAAAATATTAGTTGGGCGGTCATTATAACAAAAAGCCCTTTTTTAATTCTTATATCCTTATCCATTATAATGTTATACCTCTTTAGTTATATTTTTAGCTATATCCACATCCGATTCATAATCCTCAAGTTGTCCTTTTACTTGTTGATATCTATCTTCGCCTTTTGCAAGCAAACATAGTACCCCATTTTCTTTCATGTTAGTATACGCATATTCTATAGCTTGCTTTCTATCTTCTATAATCTCATATGGTACTGTTATATATGTAGCAAGTTCATTACAAATATCCTTAACCACTTCAAATTGTGGATCGTCAGCTGTTAAATATATTTTATCCGCATATTTACTTGCAACTTCTGCCATAGCTTGTCTTCTTCCATAAGCTTTTCCACCCGGGGCTCCAAACAAAGCAACTATTTCAGAATTTGGATAATCTTTTTTTACCGCTTCAAAGAATTTTTCAAAACTCAATTTGTTATGTGCATAGTCTACTATAACCGTCTTGTTATTTCCTCTAAACACATTCATTCTTCCAGATACAGTTGTCATTTCAATTCCTTTTAGAATGTTTTCCTCTTTAACGCCAAGCATTCTTGCGGTAATAATTGCAGCTGTTGCGTTTTGAACGTTGAAGTCTCCCATCATTCTAGTTTTGAACGTTGTCTTATCCCCATTTTCCACAATGCCAAATACAAGATATTCATTTTCTCTATGTACATTTGTATAATATACGTCTACTTTATCTTTTAGCGTTTCATTTCCAAATGTTATTAATTTTTCTGCATTCTTTGCTGCATCCATAACTGCTTCTAATTGATCCGTTTCATAATTTACTATTACAGTTTTACATTTCTTCAAAAATTCTAATTTTGAATTTAAGTAATCATTAAAATTTGGATGCTCTGCTGGGCTTATATGGTCTTCAGAAATATTTAAGAACATTCCTATATCATAGCTAGTATTTAATATTCTTTCTGTTTTAGTTGCTTGAGATGAAACTTCCATAACAAGATATTCCAAATCCGATTCTACAGATTCTGCTATATATCTTTGTAATTCTATAGCTTCTGGTGTAGACAAATGGGACTCTTCGCATCTTTTACCTGTATATGTTTCTATTGTAGATAAAAGTGCTGTTCTTTCACCTTTTTCTAGATTTAATATATTGTGTATATATGTTGCTGTGGTTGTTTTACCTTTTGTACCTGTTAATCCAACCATTTTTATTTTGCTATACGCTTTACCAAAGAATTCTTCTGCGGCCACCACCATCGCATGTCTAACATTAGGCACAACAATTAATCCTGCCTTATCTATATCATATTCCTTTTCGGCTACAACAAGAATTGCTCCTCTATTTATTGCATCCTCTATATATTCCACCTTAAAGTTAGCGCCTTTTACAAAAAACACAGAATCTTTAGTAGCAGCTTTAGAATTGTATGTTATATCCTTAATTTCCACACCATTTGTATTTTCATATACTGCTGTTTTTGTAACGCCACCATTATTTTCTAATAATCTTATTAACTCCTTTACTGTCATAGTAACCTCCGTTAACGGTATTATACCATTCTAGTTTATTATTGTAAATAATTATGTGTATATGACTAACGCTTTTATTATTCTTGGTCTATTTGCGCTCGCCTCTTCTATTACATACCCTACCAAACACACCTCACCCATTATTTTTGCCATATTAGCCGCACTAGTTTGCATATTGTTTTTCTTTAGCCATATACAATCATTTTTCATTTTAACAAATATGTCTTCCTCTTCTTTATTATATTCTTCGTAAAGTTCTATTTTAGACTTTATATAACATATTGGATGTTTATCCTTAGCTCCACAATATTTAATTATTTCTCTAAGTATCTTTCTATAAAACAACATATTGTTCATCTCTTTGATATCTTGTATGTTAGCATATTCTCTTATTATACTTGACTCATCAGCATCTATATATGTCGCACCCAGCTTTCCTCTTTTGTCTCTTCTTTTTTCTTTGTATCCATCATGATTTTCTTTTCCGTGATTTGTCTCATTACTTTTCCCATAGTCTGCGTGCATAGAATAATCCCTCGTTCGTCTTTTAGTATTAGCACCTATGTACGATACTAGTCCAACGTCCGGGGGATCTATATTTAATTGCGCGTATATATTTTTTAATGCATATTTATCTTGATAAATCATATAATATGGGCGGTCATCAGACCACCCATCTAAATTCTTGCTCATATTATATTTTATTAACTTTACTATTTATTATACATTAATATAATCTTTTTCTATTCTTATTCTCAAATATATATATATCTTCTAATTTATGATAAGATACCGTTGTCTGTTTTGTATCTTCCCAACCGTTAAAGTTCATATAATATAACTCTTCTAATAACGTTTGTGTCGAATACAAACCTTCCATTCTAAACTCAATAACAGGAGCAGATAATTGCTTGTTAATTATTTTAATTAATTTACTTCTTAAACTCTCTGTATATTTTACTTGATAATCATTATAAGTATAGAAATTATATTTTTTGCCTTCACACTTAACTATTTCGAATTCTCTATCTATTGTGTGCGTTTGCATTAATTCTTCATCTGATAAATTGAAGTATCTGTGCATTACTTTTTTTGCGCCATTTACTTCAGTTGTATCTGATGTAGCGTCTACGTGATAATATTCATCATCTAATTTAACGATGTTCCAAGCATGAGCTACTTCACCTATCTTACCTGTAACCATTAATGAATATATTCCTGCTTTTTCTAGAAGCATCATGTATGCTTTAGAAATTCCATCGCAAACCGCATCGCCTCTTACTAGTGCTTCATATGAAGTATGCTTTTCTACCGGTATTTTTGCTATATCCGCAAAATTATAATATGAAACTCTAGTTAGTAACGCATCATGAAGTGCTACTTGTTTTTCAAAATCCGTCATTTTATCATGAAGCGTTTCATGTACAATTTGTTCTATTACATTATTTAATTCTAAATCTTTTTTATCCTTTTCTTTTTTATCTGCTACAGTATAATCTAGTTTTAGAATTGTATATTCTACAGGTCCTAGTTTTATACTTTTTACATTATAATCTTGTGGTAAATAATAATATTCCGGTCTGTCATTATATATTGCAGATAATACTACCGTAACATCTGATTTTACAGCTACATTCTTTACAAATCCAAAATGTATATCCCTTGTTAGCTTTTGTATCTCTTGGTCTATTTTAACATATTTTATTTTTTGTTCATCCGTCAACTGATTATAATAATATAGTGAAGTGTATTCCTCTGAAGTTAGCAACGATTCATCTATATTGAATGTATCAATTACATTCTTTATAAAGAACCCAATTGCAACTACTATTATTATTAAAAACCAAATGTTTACAAAAGATTTTTTCATAAGTTACCTCTTTATTCCCCGTATATGTTTACTGGTTTCTTTGTTCCTACTGCTATTATTGTTGGTGTTGCACCATAACTATCTGAAGATAGTAATGTCTTAGATATAACTTTTCCTTTTAAGCTTACTGTTTTATATGCTACTGATTTATATCCTTTTGCACCTTTTTGTATTGTTTTTGTTTTTCCTTCTAAAATACTGCTGTCATTTTGCTTTTGAACTTTAGGAGATACCCATTCTGTTACCCATGATGTTAATTTTACATCATATTCTATATCTTCTTTAGTTCCATATATTGTTACAACCAATCTTCTATTAGTTGTAGTCGTTGCAGAAATTTTTATAGGATAATTTCTAGTATTTTTAAATTTAAAATCTGTATATGGATAATATACTGTTGCATCTAAGCTAACTGGCACATACCCTACTGGAAGCGCATGTTGACTTCTTGCTACTATTCCCAAGTTTGCATATAAAGTTGCTACATAAAGCGATGATGATAATTGACAAACACCTCCGCCGATTTCCTTTACAACTTTACCATTTTTGAAAACAGCCGCAGATTTAAATCCTCTAGATGCCAATCCACAATCTCCCATTGTTTTATTAAATGAGAATGTTTCTCCAGGCATAACTATAGTGCCATTTAACATTTTAGCTGCTAATTTTACATTACTTGCTCTGTTAGCATCTGAATTTGAGAAATCTGATGTACAGCTACCTAATTTATCTTTATATAAAGTTTTAGTCAACGCTTGTATTGTAACCTTAGGTTGCGTGGTTGTTAATTTGTATTCAATAACTTTACCTTCAGCCATATTCTCTTCTTTTGCTAATACTTTTCTTAAATCTTCTTTATCAAAAGTAGTTCCAAATTCATGTTTATAATAAACTGCTGGTTTTACTGATTCATCTGCATATGCGTCTTTAGCATCTTTATGTACTTCTGCAAATAACACATCTACATCTATATCTTCACGTTCAGCATCTTCAAGTTTCACTTCGTACACAGTTGCTACTTCATCTAAAATAACATCTATAAGTTCAGACTTAAATTCTGTAGCAACAAAGTCTTTTCCTTTAGCTCCTTTTGTTATTATTAAAGTATTGTTTTCTTTATCCACTGTATAAGTATCATCTTTAACTCTTTCATCAACCTCAAGAATTGCTTCTGTTGCGACATTTGCTAACTTGTTTTCAGTATAACTATATTTAAGATCTATATTTTGTTTTTCAAAATATGCTTTTACAATATCCAAGTTGTTCATAACTATGTTTTTGTTTTTATCTCTACCATAAGCCATAACTTCAACAACCATTGCGTTCTTATCTATCACTAAATCTATAGAATCTGCTGTTACTAATATTAATTCTTTTTCACCATTTTTTATAGAAATTTGTTTGCTTGTAACTTTTGTCCAATAATCATCTATATATTTTTCTACTTCTTCTCTAGTTTTACCAGACATATCTACACCATTAAGATAAATGTTAGAATATACCTTATCATTTAACTTGTTAGCTAGCGCAAAAGCAACTAAACAAATAACTATCACAGCTGCTATTATACCAGCAATCGCCAATCCTTTGCTTAGTCCAGCAAATTTAGATTTACTTTCGTCCACAATTTTTGGCGCTTTTTCTTTTTTTGCTTTCTTTTCTTTTTTTGGTGTTTCAACAGTTTGAATTTCCTCTACTATTTCAGTAGACACTTGTTCTGTTGCAACTTCTGTAGTCTCTTTATTTTCTTCGCTTACTGCTACTTTATTTACTTCATTTACTACTTCTTCTGTGATTTGTTCTGGCGAATCATTACCCTTATTTTTCTTCCCCAAAATCCATTCCTCCTAATTTTGACATGTTTACTCATTTATCTTACCACAAAGTGATTTTTTTGGCAATATTTTTAATATTATTTTACATATACTAGCATTATTATTTACACATTTTGTAGTTTTGTGTCAAACAAGCACTAGTTTTATACCGTTTTGTCTAGTTTTACACATTTTGTTGCATCATATACACCCCTACTGTAAAATGGTGTCAAACAGTGTAACTTGAGGTGATTTTATGAATGAAAATGTGAATAATTCTTGTATTTGTAACTTAGCATGTGACAAATGTGCTATAAAAAAGACAATTGAAAACAATATTTTTACTATCTTTGGAAATGTATCTAAAAATAGTAGTATTGTTTTGCGTTATCACGGTGAACTTATTGACAGTATATGTTATGAGAAGTATGAAAACAACTTATACATCAAATATTTCTTCGACGACAATAAAGCAGATACTATTAGTCAGTGTTTAGCAAAATGTACAAAAAGTGTAGGCGAAAATTATTGCGTACTAATAGATTTAGAAAAGCACGAAAAAATAACATTCTCATTTTGCACAAAAGATAACCTTGAAAAAGATAACTTAATGAGTTTTAATCTGAACATTTCTGAAGACATACTTTCTCTTGTGATGGATAAGTACGAAGACGATAAAGATAAAAATCTCCCTGTACTCGAAAGCAAAAAGGATATTAAAATTAAAACTATGCTAGAAACTATCAAAGATTATCTAATATTATTAAAAAGAAAAATAACAAGCGTTTAATACGCTTGTTATTTTAATTACTTTTTTATTTTCCCTTGGCTTGTTGCTTTTCAGCTCTAAGAAGTTGTTCATATATTTTTCTTTCTTTATCTGTAATCGTTGTAGGTGCTGCAAGTGTTGCTTCAAGAATAAGTTTTCCTCTTGTACCATCACTTGTTGTGTATCCTCTACCATCCACAACAATCTTATCTCCTTCTTTAGTATTAGCTGGCACAGTAACTTCAATGCTTTCGCCAAACATTTTTATTCTTACCTTGTCACCAACAATTGCTTGAGCATAAGATATACTTAGTTTTGAGTGTAGGTCTAATTTGTCCAATTTTACATCTGTTTGTTCTTTTAACTTTACAGTAATTATTAAATCGCCATTTTTACCGCCGTTTTTGCCTGGTTTACCTAGAGCGGCAAGTCTTATCTTCTCACCATCTTTAATTCCTTTAGGAACTTGTACGGTATATGTGTTTACCTTACCACCAGCAGCTTTTAAGGATACTTTCTTTTCAGCTCCAAACAAACCTTCTTCTAAAGCAATTTCTAATATAGCTTCTATATTATCACCTTTCTTGGCAATCTTCTTAGAAGCAATATTTACCTTGAACTCGCTTGCCTTTGTTTTTATAGTTTCAGTTGCATCTTTTCCAAATCCAAGTATAGTAGAAACAAACTCATTCGCTGTATTTTCGTTCTTAACACCATACTTTTTAGTCTTTTCTTTCTCAACTTTTGGCGGTGCACCATAGTTGTATCTTACAACTTGTCTATCATATTTTTTCTTTTTATCTTTATCCATAAGAATATCATAGCCAACCGTTAGATCCTTAAATATTTCTTCCATTTCAGGTTTTCCAACATTAGCATCAGGATGATATTTCTTAGCTAATTTTCTGTAATTCTGTTTTATTTCCTCTTTGCTTGAGCGTTTATGCACGCCTAGCAAAGCATAATAATCCTTTGGTTTCATAGCTACCTCTCTTCTATATTTATTGCTACGTTTATTGCAAGCTTATTATATCATAATTTGTCCTTTTTTCAACCCTTTTTAGTTGCAATTTAGACATTTTTCATATATAATAACGAGTAGCAATAGGAGGGTATTATGGAAGAAAATAATTTGCTAAATGGAGGACATATTGTTCCTGTAAAAATAGAAGACGAAATGAAACGTTCTTACATAGATTACGCAATGAGCGTTATCGTTGCTCGTGCACTTCCAGATGTTCGTGATGGTTTAAAACCAGTTCATAGAAGAATCTTATATGTAATGAGTGAACTTGCTTTATGGCCAGAAAAACCATATAGAAAATGTGCTGGTATAGTTGGTGACGTTTTAGGTAACTACCACCCACATGGTGATGCTGCCGTTTATGACGCACTTGTTAGACTTGCACAAGATTTCTCTTTGCGTTATCCATTAGTTAATGGACATGGTAACTTTGGATCTATAGATAACGATCCACCAGCCGCAATGAGATATACAGAAGCAAAACTACACAAGATTGCTGTAGAAATGCTTACAGATATAGATAAAGAAACTGTAGACTATGCACCAAACTATGACGACAGACTTATGGAACCAACAGTTCTACCAGCTAAAATACCAAACTTACTTGTAAATGGTTCTTATGGTATCGCAGTTGGTATGGCATCTAATATTCCACCACACAACTTAACTGAAGTTGTAAATGGAACTTGTGCTATGATAGATAATCCAGATATAACTGATGAAGAACTTATGGAATATATCAAAGGGCCAGACTTCCCAACGGGTGGTATTATAGTTGGATATGAAGGTATGAAATCTGCATACAAAACAGGTCGTGGAAAAGTTTGCTTAAGAGCAAAAGCAGAAATTGAAGAAGATGCTAAAGGAAGATTCCACATAGTTATTACAGAAGTACCTTATAAAGTTAACAAAGCTGCTTTATGTTCTAACATAGCTAAACTTGTTAATGATAAAGTACTAGAAGGTATTTCAGATATACACGACTTCTCAGATCGTGAAGGTGTTAAAGTTGTTATTGACCTTAAGAAAGATGCAAATCCAAATGTAGTTCTTAATATGTTATTTAAACATACTGAACTTCAAACAACTCAAAGTATGATAATGCTTGCTCTTGTTAATAACGAACCAAAAATATTAACATTAAAAGAAATTCTTTATCATTATGTTGAACACAGAAAAGATATCATTATAAGAAGAACTAGATATGACCTTGCTAAAGCAGAAGCTAGACTTCACATATTAGAAGGTTTAAGAATAGCCATCGATCACATTGATGAAATAATTCAAATAATCAAAGGCGCTAAAGATGATACCGAAGCTAGAGGCACATTAATGGAAAGATTCGGTTTATCTGAAATACAAGCTCAAGCTATTCTAGATATGAGATTAAAAGCTTTAACAGGATTATCTAGAGATAAAATCGAAAGCGAATACCAAGCATTACTTGAGACTATCAAGCACTTAAAAGAAATACTTGAAAGCGAAGCTTTAGTACTTCAAATAATCAAAGAAGATTTAATTGAAATGAAAAACACATATGGTGACGAAAGAAAAACAACTATCGTTCACGGCGAAGGCGAAATAGAAATAGAAAGCCTAATCAAACAAGAAGACAATGTTGTTACAATAACTCACTTTGGATATGTTAAGAGAATTTCAGTTGACGCATACAAGAGTCAACGTCGTGGTGGTAAAGGTGTTACTGCTATGGGTACAAGAGAAGATGACTTCGTTGAGCATCTATTCGTTTCTTCTACTCATGACTACATCTTGTTCTTCACAACATTAGGTAAAGTATTCAAACTTAAAGCATACGATTTGCCAGAAGCTTCAAGAGTAGCTAAAGGTACTGCAATAGTTAACCTTCTTCAACTCGATCAAGATGAAAAGATTGCTGCAGTTATCCCTGTTAAGAATTTTGATGAAAAATTAAATGTATTAATGGCTACTAAAAATGGTCTTGTTAAGAAAACTCCATTATCTGAGTATTCTAACATACGTAAAACTGGTATCATTGGTATCACATTAAAAGATGAAGATGAAATAATAGATGTAAGAATAACAGATGGAACAAGTGATGTAATCCTTGTAACTAGAACTGGTCTATCTATTAGATTCAACGAAGAAGAAGCTCGTCCAGTAGGAAGAACTTCAATGGGTGTTAAAGGTATAACTCTTGGTAAAGACGACTATGTTATAGGTATGGAGCCAATAACAACCGAAAAAGATAACTACATCTTAGCAATTACTGAAAACGGATTTGGTAAGAGAACTGAAGTTGAAGAATACAGACCTCAATCTAGAGCAGGTAAAGGAATTCTTACATACAAAACAACAGAAAAGACAGGACACATTATTGGTGTTAAAGTTGTAACAGACAATGACGATGTAATGTTAATCACTGCCTCTGGTGTTATAATAAGAATTAAAGTAAATGACATCTCTGTTCTTGGAAGAAACACTCAAGGTATAACATTAATGAGAACTTCTGAAGGCGGTAGAGTTGTTAACCTAGCAAAACTTGTATCTGAAGATGTTGAAGAAACTCAACAAGAAGATAATCAAATGTCTATGGATATGAATTAATAATTAAATAGTAAATCATTAGTTATTATTAGATATAGCAAAACGAGAGAACAATTTGTTCTCTCGTTTCTTTGTTTTTCAGTGGTGTTACTTCACATCTTTGTAAAGTTGCTCAACGTAAGCATCAATCTCACAAGCCTTTTTCTCAATATCCTTAAGAAGAAGGTATTGGTTCATGAATCTTGCCTTGTTGTGAGTCTTGTACTTGATTTTAAAGTACGTATCGTTGTTGATATAGTCCGTAAGGAATCTAAGTGCAAGCTCATATGTGAGAATGCGAATAGAAAGCCCGATGCAACGAACTTCGTCATAGGTAAGCGAACATGCCATCTCTTCAAGATATCCCCTGATATATGCCTTCGCAAGATCTATGTTAAGGAAAATCTTTGCCGGATTAGTTTCATCCTCAAAAGAATTGGCACATGCAGAACGGATTCCATCTCCAATATCGTACAGAACAGATCCCGGCATAACGGTATCAAGGTCAATAACAGCCACGCCTTTGTTTGTAGTAGCGCTCATTAGGATGTTATTGAGCTTGGTATCATTATGGGTTACTCTTACAGGGATAGTTCTACCAAGTTTGTTGTAGATTGCCGAATACTCCTTAATCTTAGAAATAAGATAAATGATTTCTTCAGAACACTCGAACGCTCTGTTAGTAATACCATTCTCGATTGCAACAAGCAAAGCATCGAAGCGCTTCGGCGTGTTGTGGAAATCTGGGATGGTATCTGCAAGCATACTTACAGGAAAATCACTGAGGAGCATATGAAATGCCCCAAAACATTTACCCGCATTGTATGCAACTTCTTCAGGATTTTCTGAGTCCTTAAAATTGTTGTAAGAAATGCAATCGTCAATGTATTCATACACTCGATAGTATTCCTTCTCACCCGCCTCGTTGATGTGCGTATACATAGGCTCATCATTTACAGTTGCTACATAACTCAAAGTCTTGTAGTCACATTCAGGCATTTCAGCCAGCTTTTTCTTAATGTGCTTACTGACCAAACCTATATTCCGCATTACAAGATACGGCTCCTTGAAAACATTGCTGTTGATTTTTTGAAGCAAGTACTTTGCACTTCCTTCAGGTGTAACATACGTAAGCAAATAAGTGGAGTTGATGTTACCTTGTGCATTTTCTTCGACTGACACAAGTTCACCATCAATTCTAAAATTGCTCACCACTTCTCTGATTTTGCTATCCATTTGTATAATTTCCTCCTGCAAAGCCATATAATAAATGGCTGTATTATTTTTAGTCGCTCTTACATTATACCATTTTTGAATATTATAGTCAAATTTATGTCTACTCAAGCAAAAGAACAAGGACTAAAAAGTTCTTGTTCTTTATATTTCAAATATTTTATTGTTTTTATATTCCATAGAATTCTTTAGCATTATTATATAATACTCCTGCTAATTCTTCTTTATCCATATCTTTTATTTCTGCTAGTTTTTCTATAACCTCATGTATATTTGACGAATCATTTCTTGTTCCTCTTTTGCTTTGTGGAGCTAAATAAGGCGCATCTGTTTCTGTCATTATACTTTCTAGTGGCATCTCTTTTAATACATTTATAGCCGTTTCTGTGCGTTTATATGTTATATTTCCTCCAACAGATATCTTATATCCATTTTTAATTATGAATCTTGCCGTTTGTTCATTAAGATCAAAACAGTGGAACATTATTTTAGATGGTTTCTTTTCTGTTTGCTCTAATATTTCTACTGTATCTATACTAGCATCTCTAGAATGTATTTGTACTGGAAGACCAACTTCATATGCAAATTCTAATTGCTCTTTGAAAAGTTTCTTTTGCTCTTCCTTAAACTCCTTAGTATAGTGGTAATCTAGTCCTATTTCTCCAATTGCTACAATCTTTCCACTATCTTTGTTTTCCTCATAAAGTTTTCTTAAAGCATCTATGTTATCCCCACTATTCACATACTCTGGGTGAATACCTATAGTAGCATAAACATTACTATGCTTTTTAGCATTTTCTATAGCGCCTATTGAAGATTCAATTCCCGCGCCGGCATTAATTACAAATTCTACTCCGCTTTCTTTAAGTTTTGTAAAAACTTGTTCTAAGTCTTCTTTGTACGCTTCATCTTCATAGTGTGCATGTACATCTATTATTCTCATTATCTCATTATTGGCAGAGTTACTATTACCTCTGTTCCTACTCCTTCTTCGCTCTTCATTTCTATAGTTCCTTCATGAGCTTCTACAATTTCCTTAACAATTGAAAGACCAAGTCCTGTTCCTCCCATTTGTCTAGATCTTGCTTTATCTACTCTATAGAAACGTTCAAATATTCTCTTTAAGTCTTTTTCTGGAATACCAATTCCATTATCTACAAATTTTAGGTATGCTTTGCCACCAGCAGCTCCTACATAAACCGTAATTTCTCCACCATCAGGTGTATATTTTATACTGTTAGATATAATGTTAGTCATAACTTGTTGTATAGCATCTTTACTTGCTAGAACTGGTCCTGGTATCATATTAACAACACATTTTAGGTTGTGTTTCTTTTCTTTTGCAACATATTGTAGATTTTCTACAACTTGTTTTGCAAGGTCATCTATATTAAGTTTTACTCTATCCCAAACATTCTTTTTGTAATCGAA
>JAFXEC010000056.1 GCA_017521005.1 Clostridia bacterium
AATTTCATTAGAAGATAGTGGTATAATAGGACGTTCAAAATCTACTGTAAGTAAACAAAATTATTTACAAGAATATGAAAGATTACAAACAGTAAAAAACGGAATATTGGCAAATAATTTTGGCGAGATAACAGTAGCAGATTATATAGAAGAATTAAAAAATAAAGGGATAATAGAAAACGGACAACAAAGTAATCCAGATGATAGTATTACAGTTGTAACCAAAACAGGACTAGTTGCAAATTTAATACAAGATGGAGAGTCTAATATAATAATATCTTTAGGAACATCTAATGCGACAATAACATTAGGAGCTGCAAGTATATCTGGTGATGTAACTAGTGGAAATGTAACTAAAGAGGTTAGTGTTACAACTAAAAATGTTATAGGAGATATATCTTGGACAACATCTAATGCAACAGTAGCAACTGTAACAGGAAATAATACTAAAGCGATAGTAACAATGAAAAATCCAGGAACAGCAGATATAACTGCTACATATGGAAGTGCTAAAGAAACATTTAGAGTAACAGTAACTGGAACAACAGCAACACCAACAATAACATTTAATAAAACAACAATATCTAAAACGATAGATGCGGGAACGACAGCAACAGAAACTATAACAGTAACAACATCAAATATATCTGGTTCGCTTGTATGGACATCGTCAGACACAAATGTAGCAACAGTATCTGCAAGTGGAAATACAGCTACAATTACAATGAAAGCAGAAGGAACGGCAATTATTACTGCTAAATCTGGAAGCGCAACAGCAACATGTACAGTAGTTGTAACGGAGAATGAACCAACAGGATATGAATTAAGTGGAAAGTGGGTATTTAATGCTGAAATATTAAGAGGAACAAGTAGACCAAAATTAATTCAAGAAATTAATTTTGAATCTAACGGACAGCAGTTTACAAAAATAGAAGTATTTAATGACACATGGACGTTGCCTAGCGGAGTTTCTGGTAATGAAGGATTTGCATATTATTATACGTCTAGTGGAAGTGTACATGTATTTAGTTCTAGTCTTCCTTTAGGAGATAATAAAGCTGCAGAGGATGCGTATTGGGCAGCAACAGCATATAGAACTGTAGACTTTGGTACAACACCACAATCTGTATCTGAAGAATTCTATAATTGGTTTACAGCAAATGCTATAAAGCAAGAAAGTAATAATGTAGAGCGTAGAATTGGGTTGGCAGACGGAAGTTCTCTAATGACAGCTGATGCGAATTCTACATGGAGTGAAATTGTAGGTAGTGGACTAACAATATATGATACTCATGGTGATGGATGGTTACTTACGATAGAAAATGGATATTTAAAAGCAACTTGGCAGAGCAGTAATATACAATCGCCAGTGGGCCCTGTCTCTGGCACAAGGATAGAAGGAAGTATGCTTTTTGGAGCTTATTCAAGTTATTCTTATAGTAATGATGGATATATATATGGTTCCAATGGGAACTAACCCAGCATAAATACAATAAATTAAAAGAAGTGGTAAAACACTTCTTTTTTATGTATATATACTTAACTTGAAAAAACGCATATTTTATGTTACAATATTGTTCTTAGCAAATACTATGTGGCCTAAAAATAATTATTAAAGGAGAATGAATATGGTAGAAAAACTAAAAGAAGCTATTATGGCTACAGATGCATCATATGTAGTACTAGACATTGACGGAACCATAAAAGATTTGGTAAAGGAACACCAAACAGCATTACAAGTAGTTGTAAACGGGTTTAATCGGGGAAAGAAGTTAAGAAGGAAATTCGTTTTTTTCTTGGATAGAATTGCAATGTGGTTTGTAAAAAGTGGAATTCTTTCTACAAACAGAGACAGACAAGAATTTTTACTTGGACTTTATGCAATTATTCTTGGGAAGAGCATAAGCGAATTTCGTGAACTTTATGACAGCTTTTATAACGATAAGGTAATTACGTTTAAGGGTGTTAGAGAGCTCATAGAAGAGGTAGGTAAGACTAAGAAGGTATGTTTTGTAACTATCAATAGTCAGAACTACAACATCAAAAAGCTTGGCATCAAAAAGGAAGACATCTATTGCGTTAAATCTAAAAAGAAGATTTATGCATACAAAACAGTTATGATGATGAATGACCTTGACCCTGAAGAAATCCTTGTTGTTGGCGATAACATTTTTGATGATATCCGTCCTGCAAAAAAGCTTGGATGCAAATACTTGCTTGTAGATAATTACAAAAGCAAGTTCAAACGCTTTATAGCAAAACTTTTCAAAGTAGGTATGTAACAATACCTACTTTTTTCTTTACTTTTCTATCAAAGTATAGTAAAATATTAGGGTTAAAAGGAGGCCACGAACATGATAATGGCAAATGGAGTTACTCTTAGATTTGGTAAAAGAGTACTTTTTGAAGATGTTAATATTAAATTTGTAGCAGGTAACTGTTATGGTCTTATTGGAGCTAATGGTGCAGGTAAGTCTACATTCTTAAAGATTTTATCTGGTGAAATAGAACCAACTAATGGCGAGGTAGTAATGCCAAACCAGGAAAGACTTTCAGTACTTAAACAAGATCATACTTTATATGATAATGAACAAGTATTACAAACAGTTATTATGGGAAATCAAGTGCTTTTCAAACTTATGAAAGATAGAGAAGCGATATATATGAAAGAAGACTTTACTGATGAAGATGGAATCTTAGCAGGAAAGTTAGAAGCTAAATTTGCAGAAATGGATGGATGGAATGCTGAAACTGATGCGGCAATTCTTTTAAATGGTTTAGGTGTAGCAACTGAACTTCATGATAAACTAGTTAAAGATTTAAAAGAAGAAGATAAGGTTAAAGTACTTCTTGCACAAGCATTATTTGGAAATCCAGATGTATTACTTCTAGACGAACCTACTAACGGTTTAGATTTACCAGCAGTAGAATGGTTAGAAGAATTCTTAATTAACTTTGAAAATACAGTTATAGTTGTATCCCACGATAGATATTTCTTAAACAAAGTATGTACTCATATAGCAGATATAGACTTTGGTAAGATACAATTATTCGTAGGTAACTATGATTTCTGGTATGAATCTAGTAGACTTATTCAAAGACAAATGAAAGAAGCTAACAAGAAGAAAGAAGATAGAATAAAAGAATTACAAGACTTCATAGCAAGATTTAGTGCTAACGCATCAAAATCTAAGCAAGCTACTTCTAGAAAGAAAATGTTAGAAAAGATAGTCTTAGACGATATTAAACCATCA
>JAFXEC010000057.1 GCA_017521005.1 Clostridia bacterium
AAGAAAATAATAGATAATTGGTTACATAATATTGACTTTACATAATATTTATGGTATCATAATATTATAGTATGGCTCAAATTATGTAACTTTATTTTTATGGAGGTAGTAAATATGTATTATGAAAATAAGAGAACGTTTTATATTAAACAATATGGACCAGCAGTAGCGGTCATTATTATATCAATAGCATTAATAGTTACTGGCTTAGTTATAGGATTTACTCCAGAGAACAAAGTAGCTAGTGTTACTCCCGTAGAAAAAGATGCATACACATACACTAAACAAGCTATAAAGGGAACTGTAAAAGAAGTAAATGGTATAACAGTAACTTTAGTATCAAATGGTGAAGAACACGAAATTAACTTAATTGGTATAGAATCTACAAAAAATACAGAAGTTTTAACTAAAAGAATGGCAACAGACTTAACAGGAAAGAATGTAGTAGTAGATTTCGATACAGTTAAATCAGAAAAAGGTAAAACTTACGGATACTTATATATAGATAATGACTTCTACAATGAAACATTACTAGAAAATGGTTTAGCAAATCTTAGAGCTGAAAGAAATAACATCAATAAATTAGACGTATTAGCAAAAGCTCAAATAAGTGCTAGAAACCAAGGGTTAGGTATCTGGAACTAATAAAACAGAATGCAGACTAGAGAAAACTTTAGTTTTCATATATAACCTCTTATATCAGCCTCTACTTTTAGTAGGGGTTTGATTTTATTTAAATACATGTACATCAAAAAAAAGAGCCCACTCATATATTATGTAGGTTTATGTACTAGGGTAAGGTAGAGCATATGGATATACAAGAATTTTACAATACAGATAATTTTGAAAATTATTATTCATAAAAGTAAAGAAACATTTAAGGAATATGAAGAGTTAAAAATAATAGATTAATAAGGTAGAATACAAAATTAAAAAAACGAAATTAGCACATAATAGAAGAAGTAGGCTATAAGAAGAAAGGCTCTTATTTTGTTATGCGCTATTTCGCAAAATAGATATTTTGTGTATTTTGGAGAAGGAACTATTGCATATGAAGCCCTCTTCTGATATTATATATGTATATCAAGCCTTTCTAGGCTCTTTGACTAATTACGTATATATATTTTATATTTATTTATACATATATATTTTCTTACTTTGTCTTACTCTAATTATTCTACTATATAATTATATATCTGTATATACATTTTATAAAATTTTATACATTATATATGTATCTTTATATAAAATTAGTCATTTTAGCCCTATTTTCCATTTTGGCGTTTTAGGGGCCTTTTTTTCAAGGTCAAACTATATGCCCCTCATAATAAAAACGCCTTAAAATCGATTCTAGAGCGTCGTTTTTTGGAGGTATTTATGAAACATCCGTCATATGACGATTTACCGGTAATTTTACAAGATTACCTTAAGAATTATCTAATCATTACTAAAAACAGATCTAAAAATACTGTTAATGAATATTATTATGATCTTAGAGATATTTTTCAATTTATTAAACGTGATAAATATAATATTAAAATTGAAAATTATAAAGAAATTGATATTTCAGATTTAGATTTAAATTTTTTCAAATCTGTAGAAACTTCAGATATATATAATTATTTATATGATAAAAATACTAAAGCAATTTCCAGAGCTCGTAAAATTTCATCAATTAAATCATTTTATAAATATTTATGTGATATTTCTAAAAAAATTGAAAGAAATCCAACTTCTGGGCTTGAGGCACCAAAATTAGAAAAAAGATTACCAAAATATTTAAATCTAGATGAGTCACTTGCCCTACTCCACTCTGTCCAAGGCGAGTTCAAAGAAAGAGATTATGCTATCCTTACAGTCTTTCTAAACTGTGGTTTGCGTCTTTCTGAGCTTGTTGGAATCAATTTAGAACACATTAAAGGAGATACTCTATCTGTTATCGGTAAAGGTAATAAAGAACGCTCTGTACACCTAAATAAAGCCTGTTTAGATGCTATTGAAGCTTATCTTAAGGTTAGACCGGTAGATAAGGTTAAAGGCGACGACAGACGTGCGTTGTTTATAAGTAAAAAGTATAAACGTATATCTCCTAGAATGGTAGAAATAATGGTTAAACAGTACATTATAGAAGCTGGATTAGATCCTAAAAAATACACACCGCATAAGCTTAGACATACTGCAGCTACATTAATGCATAAACACGCTGGTGTAGATATAAGAACATTACAACAAGTTTTAGGGCATGAAACTATTGCTACAACTCAAATATATACTCATATAGACAGTGACGAAGTTAAATCTGCAATAGATAACAATCCATTAAATAAATTAAGATAATATATTTTTACTTTATATTATATATATATAATTAGAGATGCTTATTTTTAAGCACCTCTTTATTATTTTATATTTTATATTTTATTCTATCTATATATTATAGTATAATTACTTAATTTCAGTTCCGCCCCATTCGACTAAAACAAATCCATCTCTATTTGGTGTTTCTAATACTTGTTCTTTGACGCTAAAAGGCGTTTTAAGACCTTTATATGTCATTAGGACTCTAATTATACTATCTGGATTTGGATTAACCTCTAAAGGCATATTAGAATTAATTTCCTCCTTAGTAGCAAATCTTATATAATTATATTCATTAGCTTCTAATTTAGGTAACCAATATATAATGAATTCTTCTGCTTCATGCGCGTTCAAACCAAGTATAGCAAGTTTTTCTTCTAAGAATGTAGCAGAATCTTCACCTTTAATTACAAAGCCTTCATCTGTAACTTTATACTCTGCAATATTATTTGCTTCATAGTATAATGAATATAGACTTCTACCAGTAGAAAGATATGTTAAATCTCCATTTGGTTTAGCTAAAACAGACCATTTATCTTGATATTTTGGATATGTACAAGTTAATAATTCTTTATTTACAAGATGTACATCTACTTTAGTGTCTTCAGTAGGATATAGATATATAACTGGTTTAGCAGACAATTGATCACCACGGTTAATCAATCTCCTTATAAAATTAGGTATTAAACTAACCATCTCACCAAATTCATATTCTGTATACATAGGAACAACTTCAACAGTGTGAGTCTTTCTGTAATCATTTGTTGGTACTACTATAGCATAACCTCTAGTCATAGTTCCTAATTGATATCTAGCCGTATCATCCCATACATATAAATATATGTATTTACCTAGAGGATTTACAGCGGCAAGTCTCGGTGTTGCCATATCTTGTTCAGAATACGAAAAAACGGCATAGTACTTACTTTCATCTGTAAACTCTACATCAATATTTCTTTCTTTACAAAATTCTACATATTCGCTATAAGAAAGTACCTTTTGAATGTCTTTAGGCTTATCTGGATCATTTTTAGATATTAAGTATGTTGCTATTTGATGTTCACCTTCATAATCTCCAGTTATTATATAATTCATTTTACCTTTATATTTTATTCTGCGTGTATTTTTCAAAATAGGTGGCACTTCTTCCGGGGTATACCAAACTACTATAATTGAAATAGCTAATACTATACATATAACACTTAGAAAAATTAAAAGCACCTTATTTGCCGTTATAGAGCGTTGTTTTTTAGTCATTCCTTCGTCATTTCTATTAATCTTATTGCTTTCGCCGTTTTTCATATAATCACCTCATGCATATTATATATAAATATTATCACAGTAATAAAAATAAGGCAACTAAATTAATAGCTGCCTAAAGGGAATTATATAATATTTCTACATATATATAGGAACATTCAATTCTTGACCACAATATATTGTACTTTCTGTTAAATTGTTTATATGCTTAATTTGTATAATAACGTTTTGTACGTTTAATTCTTCAGTAGATGCTTTACATATATCTGAAGCAATACTCCATAAAGTATCATTGCGTTCTACACGTATTGTTTTAGTTTCTATATTTCTTGAACCAAATGTAATGTTAGTAAAAGCATTAAATACCATAAATATAACTGCTAATACTATTATATTTGTACATACTCTTTTATAATTTACTCTATATCTTTTCATAATTATTACCTCCGAACTTTTGTTCTGTTTTAATTATATATAAAGAACAATTGTTTGTCAACACTTTTTGTTAAAAATATCGAATATTTGTTCTTTTTTCTTTTCTCTCGTTTTTACAAAAATATCTATTTAGCGAAATTATGTCTACTGATTTCCTTGACCTTCTCTATAATTATATGTTATAATAAATGTGGTCAGTATTATTAGCCACTATAATAATTTAAGGAGTGTTTAGATTGAAGACTTTTCAAGCAACCGACCATCACAGTAAAATTAGGTACGACTTCAAATTTTCCGAAGGCAAACTGGTAAAGCTTTCTGTATGTAAAGCTTCCAGTAAAGTAGTTGCCGTAGAAGCGTACGCAAATCCTGCAAAGGGTCAGCACCCTATCTCCAAGCCTTTGTTTGATAAGGCGTTTAGAGTAGTCTGCACCGACCCAGTCTTTACTGACTATAAAGGATTTCTTGAACAACTGAATAATGACGAGACATTTAGAAAGGATGCCGAAAGAATTATTGCCGGATACATTGGTTCCATGGCAGTTAAAATCCGTAGAATGTCACTTGCGCTCGAAGAAGCGTAAAAAATAAAGGCTCGCAGTAATCTGCGGGTCTTTTTTATTTATTTGATAAATCTATATATTTATGATATAATTCATATACATTTTCAAAAAATCTTATTAATAATTTAAAAGGAGAAATATTATGCAGACCTTTTCATGTATTGATTCAAAGAAAAATCCTACACATTACACATTCACTTGTTTGGATGGTAAGATTGTACTACTCGCTTGGAAAGAATATCTAAACGACGATTTACCCGAATGTAGATACCGCAAGCCCGGCAATGGCCAGCTTGAAATCACAACAGAATTATTTGAGAGAGTCTTCCGCTTTATGTGCGAAGATACAAGTTTCTCAAACTTCAAAGGGTTCTTTGATGCAATAAGGAATGACGATGTATTCCTTCCCTTAGCTAAAACAATTTTAGCTAAGAACATTTCCTGGAATGCCAAAAGACTTTCACATATGAGTGAAGCGTTGGAGTAAAAATAAGAGCCCGTATTAATTTACGGGTTCTTTTATATATACATATTATATTGTATTATTGATTCCTATATTCATATATAGGACCTAATTCTTTAGTAACCACCTCTTTAGTAATTATACATTTACTAATATTCTTGTTAGATGGTATATCGTACATAGCATTAAGCATAGTCTCTTCAAGTATTGCTCTAAGACCTCTTGCTCCAGTTTTTCTTTCTATTGCAAGACTTACTATTTCTTCTAAAGCATCTTTTCTAAAGTCTAGTTCTACATTGTCCATTTTAAGTAGTTTTTTATATTGTTTTAGTATAGAATTCTTAGGTTTAGTTAGAATATCTACTAATGCTTTTTCATCTAATTGAGAAAGTGATGTTATTATTGGAAGACGTCCTACTAATTCTGGTATAAGACCAAATTTAATAATATCGTTTGGTAATACCTTGCTAAATATTGTTCCATAATCTATATCTTTCTTATCCTCAAGTTTAGATCCAAATCCCATAGATTTTTCTCCAACTCTAGCTTCTATAATCTTATCTAAGCCTTCAAAAGCACCACCGCATATAAATAATATGTTTGTAGTATCTATCTTTAAGTATTCTTGTTGAGGATGTTTTCTTCCGCCCTGTGGAGGAACATTGGCACTTGTTCCTTCTATTATCTTAAGAAGTGCTTGTTGTACGCCTTCTCCACTAACATCTCTTGTTATAGATGGATTTTCAGACTTTCTTGTAATCTTATCTAGTTCATCTATATATATAATACCTTTTTCCGCTTTAGATATGTCATAGTCTGCCGCTTGTATTAAACGAAGAAGTATGTTTTCTACGTCTTCACCTACGTATCCTGCTTCTGTTAATGTTGTTGCATCTGCTATTGCAAACGGAACGCGTAATACTTTTGCAAGTGTTTGTGCAAGTAATGTTTTACCACATCCTGTAGGTCCTAATAATAATATGTTACTCTTTTGTATTTCTACATCATCTATTTTATCTAGATTTCTTATTCTTTTATAATGGTTGTATACTGAAACTGCCAATACCTTTTTAGCAGCATCTTGTCCTACTACATATTCATCTAGTATTTTCTTTATTTGTTCTGGTGTAGGAAGATCTGTATTTTCTATTAGTTCTTTTTTGCTTGTTAAAGAGGCACTTGTTTCTGGTTTTGCTTTTGCTTTGTTATTAGCACTAGCTCTTTCCATTTCCTCTTGTTCACCAAGCATTAAATCTTCTAATATTACCTTATTACATACATCTATACAGTCTTCACATATAAAGATGCCATTAGGGCCGGCAATCATCTTGCCGACCTCATCTTTAAATCTTCCACAAAAAGAACAAAATATATCATAATCATTGTTACCATTATTTGTTTTCTTTGCCATATTTATCTCCTTATATTATAACTCGTTAATACTTGTCATAACCTCATCAATTAAGCCATATTCTTTAGCTTCTTTGCTAGATAGGAAGTTATCTCTATCTGTATCTTTTTCTATTTGTTCTAATGGCTTGCCAGTATTTTCGCTTAAAATTCTATTTAATTTATCTTTTATCATTAATAAATAATCTGTATGAATCTTAATGTCACTAGCTTGACCTTGAACACCACCTAAAGGTTGGTGAATCATTATTGTACTGTTTGGTAATGCAAATCTTTTACCTTTTTTACCAGCTGCAAGTAAAAATGCTCCCATACTTGCTGCCATACCAATACATATTGTACATACATCAGATTTGATATATTGCATTGTATCGTATATAGCCATACCTGCTGTTACACTACCACCAGGGCTATTGATATATAAATGTATATCTTTACCTGGGTCTTCAGCATCTAAGAATAGCAATTGAGCTACTACTAAAGAGGCTGTTACATCATTTACTTCTTCAGATAAGAATATTATTCTTTCTTTTAGAAGTCTTGAGTAAATGTCATATGATCTTTCACCTTTGCTTGTTTGTTCAACAACCATTGGTACTAAACTATTTTTCATATATATTTTTACCTCCAATAAAAACTATTTTTCTTTAACGTTTTCTACTACAACATTCATAGCTTTTTCTTGTTTTAATTTAGTTCTCATGTATTCTTTAACGTTTTCATTTTCTTTCATAGAAGTTGCATCTTGACCGTATGCTGCACATAATTCTTCAACCTTAGCTATAACTTCTTCGTCAGTTACTTCAACGTTTTCTGCTTTAACTACTTCTTCCATAGCAAGATTTAATTTGATATCTCTTACTGCTGGTTCTTCGAATTGATCATGTAATGCTTTATGGTCGATATTTAATATTTCCATATATTGATCAAGTGTCATGCCTTGGTATGCTAGATTTTGTTCAAATTCATGAATCATATTGTGAATTTGATTGTGAATCATAACTTCTGGTATTTCAACATCTAATTCTTTAATTAAAGCTTCTACTGCTTTAGATTCTCTTTCAGCTTTAGCTTGAGTTTCTTTGTTTTTAGCTAATTTTTCTTTTAATGAATTTTTGTATTCAGCTAATGTATCAAATTCTGATACGTCTTTTGCAAATTCATCATCAAGTGCTGGTAATTCTTTTTTCTTTATTTCATGTAATTTGATTTTAAATATTGTTTCTTTTCCAGCTAAATCTTGGTTACCATATTCTTCAGGGAATGTAGTTGTTATATCTTTTTCATCTCCAACTTTCATTCCTACGATTTGTTCTTCAAATCCTGGTATAAATGATCCAGATCCTATTTCAAGATCATATTTTTCCGCTTTTCCGCCATCAAATGCTACGCCATCTAAGAATCCTTCGAAATCTATATTAGCTATATCTCCGTTTTCTACAGCGCCTTCTTCTTTAGCTACTATTCTAGCATTTTTGTTTCTCATGTTTTCTAGCTCTGCATCTACATCTGCATCTGTTACTTCTGTATTTACTTTTTCTATTGTTAATCCTTTATATTTTTTAAGTTTAGCTTCTGGTTTAACAAATACTTCAATTGAGAAAACTATATCTTCAGTTTTGCTTAATTTATCCATTTTAGCTAGTCTTGGTTCAGAAACAACTTCTAGGTTATTTTCTATAACTGCTGCCATATATTCTTTTTCAGCTAATATTCCAAAAGCTTCTTCAAATAACACGTTATCTCCATATGTTTTTTCTATAACGTTTCTTGGTACTTTACCATTTCTAAAACCAGGCATTTTGAATTTTCCTGAGTTTTCTTTGAAAGCTTGGTCTAATGCTTCATTAAATTTTGCTGATTCTACTGTAAAATCTAATTTTACTTTTGATCCTTCTAATTTTTCTATTTTAACACTCATGTTTATCTTCCTTTCTTCTATTCACATGTAACTACTAAATTATATCACAAATAAAGTTATTTACAAGCAATTATGTAATATTTATATCACAAAAATTGGAATAAATATAAAAAAATTGCCGCAATTTATGCGACAATCTTTTCTTTATTATTGTTTGATGCTCTCTAGGAATAATTTGGCTTTTTCCGCCTCCTTAAACATAATAGTAAATCCTACCATCACATCGTTTTTATTCACTAGTTCCATTCCCTCAGGCGGCTTGGATACCGGTATACATTCTGCAAATCTCTGAGCTTGCTCGATATAATCCACTGCTTTGGTTAAAAGTGCTTGCTCGGTTGCATTACCAAATATTCCGCCAAGTTTTGGCGCTATTCCAACAAACTGAACTTCATTAAACCGAATTCCTACTCTCCATAGGCTTTCAATTTTTTCCATCATGTGCTATTTCTCCTAATATATAATTATAATTTATTTACAGATGTATCTTACGCATTAAATTATACCATATAAGCTCTAAAAGGTCAAATAAGGAGTTTTTATGTCGAACACAATAAATTAGAGGCATAAAGATTAAAATGTCTTTATACCTCTTTTAATTATTCTACATTTTCTACATCTGTAGTCAAGTCTTCTTTTATTTCTTCAGTTGTTGATTCTACTTTTTTCTTTCTAGTAGCTCTTTTAACTGGTTTCTTTTCTTCCTTAAGTTCAGTAGTTTCTGTTTCTACTTGATTAAAGTTGTCTTCTATTACTTTATACATCCAACCTGAAGAACCTGTATACCAAGTCCATCCGCCACGTCCAACGTGATCTGGATTTGCATAAACATCAGCAGCAACAACATAAGGTTCTACTTGATATATTTCTGCTTTTTCTTTATCGCTACTATGATTTATTGGGTTTAATATACTTAATATATCTAATGCTTTTTCTGGCTTATTTATTTCAAAATATGCTTTTGCAAGCCATATCGCAGCGTGTGTATATTGTCCTCCATTTTCTCTAACACCAGGAACATATGCTTTAATGTACCCAGGGTTATTCTTAGGACTATCAAACGGTGGATAAAGAAGTTTAATTACACCATGTTCTCTATCTACTAGATACTTTTCTGCACTCTCTAAACTTAAATCTATCTCTTCTTTACAATCTATATATCCCTTAAGAGCTATAGCTGCCCAAGCTTGAGATATTAAGTCTATTTTACAATCCGGACTATCTGGTGTTCCTATCGGAGTTCCATCTGGATAGAATGCTCTTGCAAAGTATTCACCCGTCCATGCATAATCTATAACTGTATGTTTTAGAATATGTCTTTCATTTGCAAAATATTTGGAATCTTCTTCATTTCCCATCATCTCTGAAAGTTTAATAAATCTATCTAATATGTCTATCATAAAGAATGTTAGCCATACAGATTCACCATTTATATTACTGAAGCCGTCATTCCAGTCTCCATCACCTATTTCTAACAACCCATGTCTACCTTTTCTAGATAAACCATATTTAATGGCTCTTACTGCGTGTTCGTATACTGTAGCATAAACTCCAGTAGGTGCAAAGTAATCATAAAGTTCTTTGTGTTCACCTAACGGTTTGTCTTCTAAGAATGAAGCTGTCTCGTTTAGCACAGTCATATCTTTAGTCTTAAATACATATTCACTAAGAACATATGGTAACCAAAGATAGTCATCACTAAAACGAGTTCTGATTCCTCTTGAGTTGTGTTCGTGCCACCAGTGTAAAACATCACCTTTTTCAAATTGTTTGTGAGCATGTTTTATTATTTGAGCTCTTGTTCTTTCCGGCCAAGATGAAATTAATGCTAATGTATCTTGTAATTGATCTCTATATCCAAAAGCGCCACCCGCTTGATAAAGACCAGTTCTAGCAAATAATCTAGATGCTAATGTTTGATACATTAACCATCCGTTAGCTAGAATATCTACATATTCATTTCCTGTTTTGAAATTACGTACAACTTTGCTTCTCCAATATGCTTTTGTTTTTTCATATTCAGCAACTATATTTGCTTCACTAGAATATTTAGCAATTACTTGCTTAGCCTTTTCTAATCCTTCTTCAGTAGCTCCAAAAAGAATTGCTACTCTTCTTGTCTCGTCTTTCTTTGCGATACATCTTACTTTTACTGTATGTGTTTCTTCATCATACTCTACAGCACCTTCTGTGCCTTCTAACAGAACGCCTTTAGCATATGTAGTAACATTACCAAAAAACTCATTATATGGGTTCTTAAAGTACATCGTTTCGTCCTCTATTTTACATAGTACATATGGACTTGCTTTTTCTTTTGCAACACCCATAACCATATCCGGAGTGTATTCTATAGTTACTTCTTTATCTATTGCTCTGCTATTTTTAACTTCAATATAATGAACTTTAACATCATCATCTATTGGAACGAAAATATCCATACTTCTTTCGATATTTCCGTGTTCTTCTCTTACTTTAGCATAACCAAAACCATAAGTTAGATTATACCCTGTATCATATATACCTCTAAATTGTTCGCCAGGCTTAAAATCTGCCCAGTCATTACACCAGTGAGTTAACTTAAATTCACCAGCATTTTTATAGAATGAATAAACTGTTCCATATGTAGATACTAAGGTACCGAATCTCTCGTTTGTTAATACATTACACCAAGGGACAGGAGTATGGGTGTTTAACACCTCATACTCGTCTCCTGTTATATTAAAACCACCATATCCATTATATGCTTTATAGTTCATTCACATCCACCTCACTCATAGGTTTTTCTTTTGTTTTCTTTGGCATAAATATATCTACGCCGTCAATTTTTAATCTGCTTACAAAATCAAAGATTCCTCTTTCATTTTCTGGCATTGTATTTACATTAACTGTATATATATTTCCTCTTGTATAAGTCATATATACCACTTTACTTAACACTTTGTCAATATGTGTTTTGATAGGTTCACCGCTATATAGTTCTTCGTCCATTACAACTACTATATCTAGGTCTATCTTTCTAGATTTAACGTAATCCATGAACTCTACAACTTCTGTAATTAACGCTGAATCTTCCAATCTTCCTATTGGAACTGTTATGATTGGTAAATCTCCAGAAATACCAAATCTCCATAACATTGCCTGACTATATTTAGAATCCCAATATTTATTTACGTCCATATCTTTATCATGTTCAAATAATATCTTAGAAAGTATATCATTGTATGCCGCTGCTCTATTTGGAACAAGTTTTTGATACTTAGCATTAACATTCTCTTTTTGTAGTGAGAATAAAATTTCTTTTTCTATTGTTTCTTTATCTGCATTTACTATTGCGTGAGATACATTATATTTAGTATCTGCTGCGCCTGTTAGATAGTAGAATGTTTGAGATTCGCCTGGATCTAAAAGAATTCTTGCTCTATATGACATTACTGGCCATAATGGATACTTAGTTACCTTGCCATCGTATGCATGCATAGCATTATCCTTTAATAGCTTAGTTTTTTCTGTTTCGATTTCATAAGCTAAATCTATACCTACTAATTTAGTAAATACATAGAAATCGTCTTCTGGATTTCCTCTAGGACGTTTTCTTGCAACTAATGCTTCTAAGTTTTCATCGTAATATTCTTCTATTAATAAATTATTAAATGAAGGATGTATTATGTTTGCATTTTCATCTGCCATTGCAAGTTCTAATTCTGTATTTATTAGTATTTCACGTCTTTCGTTAGATGAGTTAAATAACGTATATTTACGTATTTCCATATCTAATTTAGGTGCTACCAATATTTTAGTTATTGTTTCTATTGGACCATCTTTTCTTCTAAAATCACTTGAAGATAATGAGTAAGATACTGAATATTCTTCAGGTTCAGAATAGAATGGATGGTATGTTGATGACCAAACTTTACCACTTGTTTTATCTGTAAATACTACAACATTTCCTAAAGTTTCATCCTTAACAAATCTGTTCTTAGTAATTGCATTATTTTTGTAGTACATAAAGTTTGCACCAGTGTCTTTAATTATAGTTGAAAGTCTACCGTTTGTATGAGTATTAATCATTGCTGTTGTTCTGTTCTTAAATTTAGCAAAATCTTCGTACGCAACACCGCTTGTAAACGCCTCTTTTGCAGGTTCAACAAACTTGTTATCTATTGAGTTCTTGCTTTCTTTTAATGGTACAGATAATGGTACTCTTTCTTTTAATAGAATATCACAAGCATTAATATTTGGATTCTCGTGGAATCTTGTTTGTACTATTCCATTGTTCATGAAGTTATTTATTGCTGTAAGTGCCATACCTTGGTGGTGAGCCATATATGTTCTTACTACTTCATATTTTCTATCTCTTCCTATATGTCTCTTTGTGAAGTCTATTGCTTCATAGAAACCATAGTTAGAATATGAGTTATATTTTTTCAAATGTTTAATGTTGTTTACAACCTTCTTAGGTGCATAAGGTAAACATATTAATGATGAATAAGGCGAGATTACCATATTATCATTTAAGCCTCTCTTAAGACCTAACCATGGAATACCAAATGCTTTATATTGGTAATGTTGTTCGTTATCTTGTACTGCAAATGCAGATTCAGATACACCCCAAGGTACACCGGCAGATTTTGCATAATCTATTTGGCTGTTTAACGCAAAGCTTAATGCTTCATCTATTAATGTATACTTATGTGTCTTAGTAAATAAGTTTGGCATGAAGTATTCAAATGAAGTACCACTCCATGAAATTAAGCCTTTTAGATTTCCAACTTTAACAAGTTGTCTTGCTAGTGCAAACCAGTGTTTAGAAGTTATTTGAGATGTTGAAATAGCAATTAAGCTTGTAAGTCTTGATTCAGACATTAACATATCATAATAGCTGTCTACACATTTATTTGCTTCTACATCAAATCCTATTGAGAATATGTTTTTAGCTTTAACATATAGTTTAGTAAAATCTACGCCAGATACTAATTCATCACATATTCTTTGCATTTCTAATATTTTATCAGATAATTTTTCCATTACAACTTTAGAAGCTGCTAGCTTTTTAAGTAATGGTATTGTTACATAAATACAAGCTATAAAGTTACCACTATCTACTGTAGATACAAATCTAGGTTTTAATGGTTCTAAAGTTTTTATATTATACCAGTTGTATAAATGTCCATTCCATTTTTCTAGTTTTTCTACTGTTTTTAATGTGTTATATAGTCTATTTACTGCTTCTTCAACTGGAATATATCCAAGGTCATAGGCGTTTATTATTGCAAGTACACCATAACCAATATTTGTTGATGAAGTTCTATTTACTATCTTTGGTCTTCTATTTTCTTGATAGTTATCTGGTGGTAAGTAGTTGTTAAGATCTGTCATTGTATGTTCGAAGAATTTCCATGTCTTTTCTCCTACTTCTCTTACTAACTCTATTTCTTTCTTATCTAATTTATTTCCACCATCGAATATTACTTTCTTACTCATTATATATGCAGCAAATGGTGCTATTAGCATAAATATACCCATTATTAATACGAATATACCTTTACCAGTTGTTATGCCATGTAATAATGCATATATTAACATTACTGTTCCAAATACAGTATTTGGCCACATGTTTCTATATACATATGACATTTTTTCTTTAGCGCCTTTTTCTATTGTTTCTGCAGTTGCCCATTCAAGAAGTTTCTTCTTAGATACAAGCATTCTATATATCGATGTACAGAAAGCGTGAATTGTTATCCAAGCTTTATATGGAAGTGTAATAATGTTGAACACCATCTTAAGTAAGTTCGCTCTTAAACCATATATAACTGGAATATATTGTTTTTGTTTTCTTTCTGCATTTCTACCAAATATTATTTGATCAAATGTAGAAAGTAGATATCCAAAGTTCATTACGCAGAATGTAACAACAAATGCATATACAAATGTATTACCTTTTATGAACATTGATACTATTAATAACAAGAATGCAAATACATCTAGCATTTCTCTTCTTAAGTTATCAAATATTTTGAAACGAGATAATAAGTTTAGTCCGCTCTTAGGTCTAAATATCCAAGATATGATTTGCATATCTCCTCTATACCATCTATGGTTTCTCTTCATGTATGCTATAAAGTTAGATGGGAATCCATCTTGTACTTCAACGTCAGATGCAAGACCTGTTCTCATAAAGCTTCCTTCTAATAGGTCGTGACTTAGAATTAAGTTCTCAGGAACTTTATCTCCTATTAGTTGTTCAAATAATCCTATATCATATATACCTTTACCTGTGTAAATAGCTTCTTTAAATATATCTTGATACATATTTGAAATAGCGTTTGTATATATATCTAGACCACCAAATCCTCCGAAAACTTTAGAGAATATACTGCTGTTTGCAGCTTCTATGTCTAGTCCAACTGCTGGTTGAATTAATCCGTAACCGGATTTAACTATCTTTTTGTTTTTAGCAAGTACTGCTTTATTTAATGGATGCGAAATAATAGCAACCAACTCTTTTGCAGAGTTTAAAGATAATGCAGTATCTTCGTCTATTGTAATAAGGTATTTAACCTTAGGTATTTCATTGTGTACTAAGTACATTGAGTTTGCTATTTGACCTTTAGAAAGTTTGCCTAAAAGCAATAAGTTAAGTTGTGTTAATGCACCACGTTTTCTTTCCCAGCCCATATAGCATCCTTCAGATTCTGAATATACTCTCTTTCTATATAAGAAGTTGAATAATTTAGGTTCTGCTGGATATTTTGCATTAAGGTCATCAATTAATTTCTTACCATATTTAACAACCTTTTCATCAAGGTCTACATATTCTTTTTGTGTTGATGTACAGTCTCCTAAAAGCATGTAGTACATGTTTTGAGATCTGTTTGCAAGATATGTAGTTTCCATTTTCTTAATCATTTTATCTAGCTTTTCAGTTGAATTAATAACTGTAGGCATAGCTATTATTGTACTTGTTTCTTCATCTATTGTTTTAGCGAAGTTAAATCTAGGAAGTGGTTCTGGATGAACGAATTTTCCTATTAAGTATGAATATAACTTGTCTGCTAGTTCCATACCGAAAGCAAACAATATTATGTCAAGTACTATTCTAAATCCTGTTGTATAATTATCTATAAATAACTTGTCTACTATCACTGTAAATGTTGTAGCGAAAGCTAATATCAATAATATGTATATATATGCTTTTAATGGCTTAATAACATTATTGTATAGCCATAGACCGACTGTACTTTTCTTCATTAGCTTAATTAGAAGTATTTTATCTTCTCCTATTAAGAAATGACCTACGTGTTTTTCGTATTTGAATGAACACTCTACAGCTTTTTTAGCAACATACATTTCAGATACTTTGTATTTCTTAGCAAGTTTGATAACTGTTGCTCTATATCTAGATTTTGTTTTATGATCACACTTTTTATATTCTTTAGTGTAATCTTCTTTTAATATTTCATCTATTCTATTAACGTGAACTATAACATCTCCCCAGTTTGTTGTTGAGATTGTTTTCATTGATGTAATAGCATTAGCAATTAAGCTTGTTGTTTTTGCTATTTCATCATGTTCCTTTTCTATAGCTTCATCAATAGTAAATCCTGCTTTGTTTGTTTCTTCTTTTAACTCTTCAAGGTATTCTTCACCGCCTGTACCAAAATCTTTTAGTTTGTATGCCATGTATTCTATGTAAGCAGTGTTACTTGTTTTAACACCATTTGCCATAGTAAGTTCTTCTTTCATACCACCAAGACCTTTAAGTGTTTTAGTAGTTACCTTGTCTGCGTTTTTAGAGATAGATTTATTAATTCTCTTCTCCACTTTTAATTTTTGCATTTCTGCATTAGAAATGTTTACACATATTCTTTTAATATATCTTATTACTGCTATTCTTAGCATAATTGGTAAAACAGATAATTCTTCAAAAGTGACATATGTATGTTTTTGGAATTCGCGTATGTAATTACTAACTATACCGTCATCTACAACACCATTGTTTCTGTTTACGATCTCGTTTGCCATAAACATTACTCTTAGTGTTTCCTTTCCGTCTGCTGGTTTAACAGTTGGTAATCCAACTCTTATTCCGTGTTCCAATGATAATCTAGCATTATTATATTCTTGTTCTACAATATATAAGTTATCTAGCAACCATTGTCCTGCTGAATGCGAAGGTATTTTAAGTTCATTGTTCATATTAAGCAAATCATATGTAGATTTTATGAACTTAAAATTTCGTTTCACATCAGTATCAATTTCAAATAAAAATTCTTGCATTTTACACCTCATATTTTAATCGATTTGTCACGACATCATTATATACCAAAATACTACCTTTTGCAAGAGATTTTCACCTTATTTTACAGTGCCATCAAAACCGCTAAAAATAAGCATTTTTCTAAGTTTTATGTTTACCATTTTTCACCCCTATTAAACAATAAAAAGGATGTGATTTTCACATCCTTTTTAATATTTTACTCGTTCTCTTGCTGAACGCCGGTAGGTTCATCAGTAGTCTCCTCCGGAGCTTCTTCCTGTTTCGTGCCATACGCCGACGCAATCGCGCTGATCACAGCATTTACCCGCCTGTTATGTTCCTCGCGCTCTTCAGGAGTCATACTTTCATACTTTTTCTTTGCTCTTGCTGTCTGTACAGCACTTGCTATCCCTACAAATGCGGTAAAGACAACAGTAATTCCGCCAATTACAGCGAGCGTTCCAACGATAGCTTTCTTCATAACTATCTCCCTTCAAATAAATTATTATTTGGACTAAAAAACATCCAAGAATTATTATACTATATTTTCAGACGTTTTTCAAATATATTAGCTTTAATTACCTACTAAATATACAAAATCTTTTATAACCACACGCCCATCTTTTAAACTTATATATGGACTATATTCATAATTTTGTCCTGCATATTGAAAAGATAGCTCTGAGTTAGAAAATATATCCGACATATTGCACTTTAAGAAGAACGGTTGTTCTTTTGTGGTATAAAGGCTTTTCTTAGTTACACCATCTTCTGCCATTGTTAAAGAGGATATTGTTATATGCATATTATATCTAGGTACAATAAAATAGCATTCGTCTCCTCCCATTTCTAAGACATCAAAAGATTCTATCTCTTTGTCTGAAAAATACTTGTTTACTAGACTATAATCATATTCTCCCTCCACATTCTCTAAATAGAAAACTGCTATGAGTTGTTCTTTATTTGAGAACTCTATACCTTTGCCGTACTTTGAGGGAATGCTATCTGTAAAAAATATAAATACACATACTATTAATATAATTATAGAAATTAAAAGCATTATAAATTTCTTTTTCATTTTTCCACCTATTTATATTTATATATTAAACTATAATTTATTGTGTGTCAAATATAGAAAAGAACACATTGCTATGTTCTAATTTACTATTTAATTACATTACACTTGCATCAAGTGGAGACATTTCTCTAAGTCTTGCTACAATTTCTATTAAAGAATCTACAATATATTTTGCATCTTCCATTGTATTGCATTCACCGTAAGAAAGTCTTAAAGACCCATGCGCTATTTCATGTTTAAGTCCTATCGCAAGAAGCACATGAGATGGATCAAGTGATCCTGATGTACAAGCACTTCCGCTAGAAGCTTCTATATTCTTCATATCTAACATAAGAAGTAAAGATTCTCCTTCTATTCCTTTGAAAGATATATTTACACTACCCGCAAGTCTTGAGTTTCTATCTCCATTTAGCTTAACATATGGAATTTCATTTAGAATTCTATCTATTGTATAATCTCTAAGTTCCATAAGTTTTTTGTTGTATGATTCAATATTAGCTGCAGCAAGCTCTATCGCTTTACCCATACCTACTATAGCTGGAACATTTTCTGTACCTGCACGTTTACCTTTTTCTTGGTGCCCGCCAGTAATTATTGGAGTAAACTTAACTGTCTTTTTAATGTAAGCTGCTCCTATTCCCTTTGGTCCATAAAATTTGTGCGCAGACATAGATAATGCATCTATTCCTAAAGCTTCTACATCTATATTTACATTTCCTACTGCTTGAACAGCATCTGTATGGAAATATACTCCTTTAAACTTAGTTATTTTTGTTATTTCGGAAATATTTTGTATTGTTCCTATTTCATTATTTGCAAACATAATAGAAACAAGAATTGTTGTATCTTTAATACTATTTCTAAGTTCATCTAGTGATATAAAACCATTTTCATCTACAGATAGATATGTTACTTCAAAACCTTCTTTTTCTAATGCTTTACAAGTTTCTAGCACTGCTGGATGCTCTATCTTACAAGTTATAATATGATTACCTTTTTTCTTATTTGCATAAGCAATACCACGGATTATCATATTATCTGATTCGCTTCCGCCTGCTGTGAAATAAATTTCACGAGCCTCAGCATTAATTGCTTTTGCTACTTGTTCACGAGCTTTTTCTACAGCATTTCTATTTTCTCCACCTATTTTATATGGTGATGAAGCATTACCATACTTCTCTGTAAAGTATGGTAACATTTCATCTAAAACTTCTTTTTTTACATATGTTGTAGCACTGTGGTCTACATATATAATTTTGTCCATTAATATTTTCACCTATTATCCTTCTTTATATATTATGTCCCGAAAATAATTTTGTTATATGTTATTTAGTTATTGCATCGATACATCTTGGACAGATTGTGCTATGTTCTGCATGGTTTCCTACTTCTTCACTGTACTTCCAGCATCTTTCACATTTAGCACCTGGTGCTTTAGTTACTTCTACGTGTTTCTCTCCCACTTTAACTTCTACTTTAGATACTATTAATATCATTTCAATAATATCTTTAATAGCTTCTAACTTAGTTGCTTTAGCTTCTGATTCGTAGATTGTAACCATTGCATCTAATGGGTGCCCTACTATCTTTTCAGCTCTTGCTTTTTCAAGATCTACAAGTATTGCATCTCTTAATTCATAGATTTCATCCCATTTAGCCGCTAAAGCTTCATCGTTATACATTTCGTTAAACTTAGGCATATCTGTAAGAAGTACAGATTCTGTTTTATCACAATCTTTAAGATTCATATAGCCCCAGATTTCTTCTGCTGTAAATGAAAGTATTGGTGTTAAAAGTGCAGTCATAGTTTTTAATACATCATACATTGTAGATTGAATGCTCTTACGAAGTTCATCTTTAGCGTTTAATGTATATAATCTGTCTTTAACAACATCTAAGTATCTAGAACTTAAATCTGCTGTACAAAATTTATGAATTGCATTAAATACTGTGTGGAATGAGTATTCGTCATATCCAGCTAAACAGTCTTTTACAAGATTATTTGTTTTATACATAATGTATTTGTCTAATTCATCTCTAGATGCGTATTCTACATATTCTGTATTTGGTTCAAAGTCTGATAAGTTACCTAGCATAAATCTTGCTGTATTTCTTATCTTTTTGTATACTTCAGCTACACCTTTAATGATGTCGTTAGATACTTTAACGTCTGCATGGTAGTCTGATGATACAGTCCATAATCTTAAGATATCTGCACCAAATTCGTTACAAACTTTAAGTGGATCTACACCGTTACCAAGGCTCTTAGACATTTTTCTCTTATCTTCATCAATTAGGAATCCGTGTGTTACGTTTTCTCTGTATGGAGCTTTTCCATTAACAGCAACTGATGTAAGAAGTGATGATTGGAACCATCCTCTATATTGGTCGTTACCTTCTAAGTAAAGGTCTGCTGGCCAAGTTAAACCAAATTTATCGTTTAGAACTGCAAAGTGGCTTGAACCAGAGTCGAACCAAACGTCCATGATATCTGTTTCTTTAACAAGTTCTTTACATCCACATTCACAAGTATGAGTATATCCCTTAAGTAATTCTTCAGGAGATAATTCATACCAAGCGTTTGTTCCTTGTTCTTTGAATATTTTATTTAATAACTCTATTGTTTGTTCATTAATTAATTCTTTACCACAGTCTGCGCAATAGAATATTGGAATTGGAACACCCCATACTCTTTGACGAGAAATACACCAGTCTCCTCTATCTTTAAGCATGTTAAGCATTCTGTCTTCTCCCCATTTTGGATACCACTTAACTGTTTTAGCAGCTTCTAGAGCTTCATCTCTAAATTCTTTAACAGATGCAAACCATTGAGTTGTAGCTCTGTATATAACTGGTTTGTGACATCTCCAACAGTGTGGGTATGGGTGAGTTAATTGTTTTGAAGCAAGTAGCGCACCTGACTCACCTAGAGCTTCGATTACTCTCTTATTAGCGTCAGTATATTTCATACCTTCAAGTTCGCCTGCTTCAGCTGTCATATATCCTTTTTCATCTACTGGGCATATGATTTCGATGTCTCCATAACGTTTACATGCAAGATAGTCTTCATGTCCATGTCCTGGAGCTGTATGTACTAGACCAGTACCAGCATCAAGTGTTACTAATAGGTCATTATCTGAACCTAAGATTACTCTAGATTTTTTATCTAACATTGGATGTTTTAACCAAATGTTTTCTAACTCTGCACCTTTAAATGTTTTATCTAGTACTGTGTAAGCTTCAATTCCAGCTTCTTTCATTACTGATTCTACCATTTCAGTTGCAAGTACATAGTGTTCTTCTCCTACTTTAACAATGCTGTAATCAAATTCTGGATTTACAGTAACTGCTTGGTTACCTGGCATTGTCCAAGGTGTTGTAGTCCAAATTACGAAGTATAGTGTGCTTAAATCTACTACTCCTGTAAATAATCCTTTGTCATCTACAACGTTGAATTTTACAAATATACTTGTTGCAGTATCATCTTCATATTCAATTTCTGCTTCTGCTAAGGCTGTTCTACAGTCTTCACACCAATAAACTGGTTTTAAGTCTCTGTAGATATATCCTTTTTTGTACATATCTGCAAATACTTTAATTTGTTCTACTTCAAAATCGTGAGCTAGAGTTACATATTTGTTTTCGTAATCTGCTAGTACTCCAAGGCGTTTAAATCCACCTTCTTGAAGAGCAACTTGTTCTAAAGCATAAGCTTCACATTTTCTTCTAAACTCAGGAACTCCAACCATATCTTTGCTTATTTTAAGTACTTGTTCTACTTTCTTTTCGATTGGAAGACCATGTGTATCCCATCCTGGGATAAATGGTGCATAGAATCCACTCATATTTTTGTATTTTATAATAATGTCTTTTAGTATCTTGTTAAAGGCATGACCTAAATGTATGTTACCGTTTGCATATGGTGGTCCATCGTGTAACATAAATGTCTTACCTGTATTCTTGTTTTTTTCTAATAATTTTTTGTATACGTTTACATCATTTTGTTTTTCTAAAACAGCTGGTTCTCTTTCTGGAAGATTCCCTCTCATTGGGAATTCAGTTTTTGGAAGATTTAGTGTTTCAGAATAGTTCTTTTTTTCATTTTCCATTTCTTTCTACCTCTCACATTCTTTAATATCATTTTTATTTTTCATTATTATATTTCTAGATAACAATTCGCTTAGTGGTTTGAATTCTATAGAAGAATTTATTCTTTCTTCTATATATTTTCCATTCTCCCAATAAGATTTTAATCCATAAGCTTCAAATCCATAATTAGAAGCATCACTAGTTATTAATCTATATTTATCATCGATTATTTCTAAGGCAGCACAATTAGATAATGACAATCCAATTTGATTACTTGTCTTTAATAAATCTTTTGCATTATCATGTCTGCCAGGAGCATCGCAATGAGGAACAAACAATCCATCTACAAGGCCTATACACTCTACCATAATTAAAGGTTGATCTTTACCAAATTTGATTTGCAACGAGTCACTAGAACACTCTTTAAACCAACAATTCGCTCCAGCGGATACGCCACACATTACTTTCCCTGCTTCCCAGGCGCTTCTTAAAGTTTTGTCAAATCCGCTTTCTTTCCATAGTGCAATCATATCTAAAGTGTTACCACCACCTTCATATATGATATCCGCCCATTCAATTAGTTCATTTACCAATTGTTTATTTGTTAAATCGGTTGTTTTTAATAGTTTACATTCACATCCATATTTTTCGCCATATATTCGCTGCATTGTTTCAAAGTAATTTTCTTGACCTTCTTCAGTAGGTATTGTATGAGCAATGAATAAAAAATTAGGATGCGTTTTTTCAGTAATATTTATGATTTCTATATCCATAGGTCCTGTTTCGTATGGTGCAAATGTACCATCAGCCATTTTGCGTCCATTTTCACCACCACCGATTGCCACAATCTTTTTAGTCATAATTTATTCCTCTTTCATGGTTAAATTCATTATTACATACTTAAAACTTTTTCAAGTCTTGCTTGAGCTTTATCAGCTCCTAACACATCCATAATTAAGAATATATCTGGTGTGTTTTGTCTATTTGTTATAGCCACACGTATAATTCCTGTAACGTCTGCTATACTTCCTTTATATGCATCTGGATTTGCTTTGTATTCTTTCATATTTACTTGGTAGCCAAGTCCTTCTGCCATTTTCTTAACTTCTTCAAACCAAGTCTCTTTTGTAAGTCCTTGTTTGTGAAGTTCTATATAGTTAGATATAACTTCTTTAACATCATCCATTGTTAACTTTCCATTATTAAGATTAAAGTTATATCCATTTTCTATATCTTTTTCAAATAGTTCATCATACATATAGAATATATTTGGTAATATATCTTTGTATTTAGCTATATCTTTTCTAATCTTTGTTGCATTGTCTCTTTCAATGCCTAGTATTTGTTTTGCGTAAGCTAGGTCGTTATTTAATAATTCATATAAAGAATTGTCATAAACCTTAGCCCATGCTAAAACTAATTCTAATAGTTCTGCGCTATTTAGTCTAGATATTACTTCTTTAGATACGTCTGTAAGTTTTACCATATCAAATAGAGCGCCTGAACTATTTAATTTGTTTAATTTAACTTCAAATTCTCTCCAGTTAGCAGTTTTATTTGCTTTTCTCCAAAGTTCATAGTCTGAGTTAATTATTGTAAGAAGATATTCTATAACTGAGTCTGCAGGATATCCTTCTTCTATAAAGTATGATACTGCTGATTCAGGATCTTTTCTTTTACTTAACTTTCTCTTAGAACCATTATCGTTTTTCATAATAGTTGGAGTATGAGCATATTTAACTTGTTCAAATCCTAAAGCGTTAAATAAGTCAAGATGAAGTGCAGATGATGGTATCCATTCTTCTCCTCTTACTGCAATAGTTGTTCTCATAAAATGATCATCTACCGCGTGCGCAAAGTGATATGTTGGTAATCCATCAGATTTTATTATTACGATATCTTGATCGTTTTCTGCCATTTCAATTTTACCACGTATTATATCTTGAACTTTAACTTTTCTCATATGAGAACCTAAAGATCTAAATCTAACAACGTATTTATCTCCAGCTTCTATCTTTGCTATTGCTTCTTCTACAGTATAGTTTCTACATCTAGCAAATGTACCATAATATCCTGGTATTTGTTTGCTTCTTTCTTGAGCTTCACGAAGCTTGTCTAATTCTTCTGCTGTGCAGAAACAAGGATATGCTCTACCACGTTTAATAAGCTCTTTAGCACATACTTTATATATGTATTCTCTTGCGCTTTGTTTATATGGTCCATACTCTCCTATTTCTGTATCCTCACCTGTTACACCTTCATCATTGTTTATATTGAATGCTTTAAGTTCTTTAACAAGTAATGTAATACCGTTTTCTACTTCACGTTTTTTATCTGTATCTTCTATTCTTAATATGAATTTACCGCCAGATTGATTAGCAACTCTCATATCTATTAATGAACCAAATAGTCCACCGATGTGTAAGAAGCCCGTTGGAGAAGGTGCGAAACGAGTTACCTCTGCACCTTCAGGAAGATTTCTTTTAGGGAATCTTTTTTCTAGGTCTTCTATTGTTTCTGTTATTTCTGGAAATATTAAATTTGCAAGTTTTACATTTAGTTCTTCCATTTTATATTCTCCTTCTAGTCTACATTTATTTTATATTTTAATTAATATATTTTATTATTGTTTTGGTTTAGCTAATTTTACTTCTGTAATTATTGGAAGTATCATTGGGTTACGTTTAGTCTTCTTGTATACAAAGTCGCATAGATTTTGTCTTAAGCCGGCTTTTATACTTGACCATTCTGTAACATGAGCATGTATTAGCTTCTCTATTTGTTCTTTTGCATATTCTCTTATTTCATCAACAAGGTCTTCAGATTCACGAACATATACAAAACCTCTTGTAATTATGTCTGGGCCTCCTACAAGCGCTCCTGTTGTGCTTTCTAGTGAGAACACTACAAGTATCATACCATTTTCTGAAAGCATTTGTCTGTCTCTTAGAACGATGTTTCCAACATCTCCTACTCCAAGACCATCTACAAGTACAACTCCCGATGGAACTTGACCAGTTAGTTTAGCAGACTTATCGTCTATTTCTAATACTCTACCATTTTGAGATATGAATATATTATCTGATGGCATTCCAACTTGTTTAGCAAGTTCTTTGTGATGTCTTAAGAATCTATATTCACCATGTACTGGCATAAAGTATTTTGGTTTAGTAAGCATAAGCATTAATTTTAATTCTTCTTGGCAAGCGTGTCCTGAAACGTGAACATCTGCTAACTGATTATATATTACTTCTGCTCCTATTTTTTGAAGTTCGTCTATTACTTTACCAATAGATTTTTCATTTCCTGGTATTGATGAAGATGAGAATATTACAAGATCGTTTTCTGTAATAGTTACTTTTCTGTGTTCACCTTGAGACATTCTGGCAAGACCAGACATTGTTTCGCCTTGTGAACCAGTAGTTATTATTACTAACTGTTCTGGGTTATATATTCCTATCTTATCTATGTCTATTATTGTTCCTTCTGGTGCTGTTAAGTATCCAAGTTCTTGAGCTACGCCCATAACTCTTATCATACTACGTCCAACTATTGCTACTTTTCTTCCAAACTTAGCTGCAGAAGATACAATTTGTTGCATTCTATGTATGTTAGATGCAAATGTTGCAACTATTATTCTCTTGTTAGAGTTCATAAATATTTTATCAAACTCTGCTCCAACATTTCTTTCAGACATTGTATAACCTGGTCTTTCTACGTTTGTTGAATCAGATAAAAGAAGTGTTACACCTTTTGTTCCAAGTTCTGCAAATCTAGCAAAGTCCATAACCTGACCATCTATTGGAGTATAATCTACCTTAAAGTCTCCTGTATGAACTACTACACCAACCGGTGTTGTTATAGCAAATGCTACTGAATCAGCTATTGAGTGAGTTGTACGTATAAACTCTACTTTGAATTTACCAAGTGTTACTGTTTGTCTTGGTTCTATTACTTTAATCTTTGCTATTTTATCTAAACCATGTTCCTCAAGCTTAGCTGTAATAAGACCAGCTGTAAGCTTAGTTGCATAAATTGGTACATTCATTTTCTTTAAGAAATATGGTATAGCTCCTATATGGTCTTCGTGACCGTGAGTTATAAATAAACCTTTAACTTTTGTTATATTCTTTTCTAGATATGTTGTGTCAGGTATAACAAGGTCAACACCTAACATATCGTCTTCTGGGAATCCTAATCCACAGTCTACAATTATGATATCATTTCCGTACTCAAATACTGTTATATTTTTTCCTACTTCTTGTAATCCTCCAAGTGGAATTATTTTTAGTTTATTCTTCTCAAATATACTTTCTTTTGTACTGTTATGTTTAGTAGGCTTTTCTGCCTTCTTTTCAGTTAAATTTTTCTTCATTCTTCTTTTCTCAGAAATTTCTTCTGTTTTCATTATACTTATATTATCTATATCTATATTAGATCCTTTTTCTAATTTCTTCTTTATATCTTTATTAAGAAGCATATTAGCGCCCTCTTCATAGACGGCATTATCCATTTTATTCATTAAATTATCATCCTTTCTTTGTTATTAAACTAATATTAAATTTTATCCCCGTTTCTAAATATTTTTATATATATAAATAACCGTACAAATCTTAGTATATTAAATACATACCAATTCTTTAATATTATACTATCAAGGGGTGTTAAAGTCAAGAAAAACGCCACACAATTTAGCGTGTGACGTTAATTTAATTAAGCTTCTTTTTTAGCTTTATTTCTATCGTATTTTCTACTGCCTCTCCATGTCTTTAGACCATATATATTATTTATCATATAGATTACAAACATAAGAACCATTGTAGCATTTGACGGATCTTTAAATGACTCTGTGAGCCACATTGTAATATTTGCTATATTAACAATTATAAATGCATACCATTGTTCTATGTGTTTCTTAGATATAGCATACATTCCAAACGCTCCGCATGTTATAACTATAGCATCAACCAAAGCATAGTTTACTCCTAGTTTAACAGCTATGGCATAATATATTGTAATTATTGCTATTGCTGCCATTATTAAATAACATCTGGTGGTATGACTGTATGTAGCAACTTTTAGTTTCTTGTTATCTTTATCGTTACTATTCTTTCCCCAGTTTATATATGTATAAACTAACATAGGTAAGCAATAAAGACCGTTATATATAGCACTTCCATACACCCCGTCTTTTAACATAAGATACGCATATATAGCTGTATTAACAAAG
>JAFXEC010000058.1 GCA_017521005.1 Clostridia bacterium
AAATATCTCCTTTAACAGTCTGTCGATTTTTTCCTTAAAAGGTGTAGAGTTGTCTATAACTCTAAGGTGAGAGTGACCTACCCATGCGTTCCTGGTTTTAAGGTCGGCTTCTCTTGCTTGCTCTGGTGTTTCGGTTCTTGCTTTGTTGTTGGCCAAGGTGTAAGATTCTTCGGCGCCTTCTGCAGCGGTTACCAAATGGAATATTGCGTCGTATTGGTCACGAGCTTCGGTGTAGGTAATGAGGTTATGTGCCAAGATTTCGATGAAATCTGAAAGCTCGGTGTAAGCCTTTCCGTCCATAAGACCACGGTCGTAGATAATGACGGTATCTTTGCCAAGAATCCGAGCGGCTTCGCGCGTTGTTTTTTCCTTGTTTAGACTACGATTGGTTAAAAGGTCTTGGAATACATTTTGGCCAAGTTCCCAAGGCGTGATGCCAGAGTTAATGAGCTCGGTTGCGGTTTCGGGTACTATGATGACTTTGAAACCTTTTTTGGTAAGGACTTGCTCGATGACGCTGAGTGCAGTTGTTTTGCCTGCACACGGACCGCCGGTTAAGACAAATTCCCAAAGTTGCATGCTAAAAATCCTCCTATTATTTTTAATTACATATATTAATATGTAAACTATTAATATTGTGCATAAAGAGTATACATCACGAGAGGTAAAAAGTCAATTTAAGTGGCTAAAAATAAGGCTTTTTTAACATTAAGATTTCGTTGACATTAAGACACAAATGTAGTAGAATATTATATGTGAAAAAAGGTGGGTTTATGAAAGATAAAAACCAAAAATTAGTAACAGAAAAAGGATATAAAAGAATGATAGCCAAAACAATAATGAGTCCATTAATATATTTGGTTGTTATTGTTATGCTTGCTACAAATAATCAAATAATGGATCCGGATAATAATATAAAGAATCTATTAATAATTGCGGTTATGGCAGCATACACAGTATCTATATTATATTCAGAACTTAGACTTAGAGCATCAAGGGTAGAACAATTAAAACTAGGCTTCGAAAATGCTATAGGTAAAAACATTCGTAATCTAAGATTACCAATAATGTTTATATCTAATACAGGAAAAGTTGTTTGGGAAAATACAATAAGTGCAGAATTAGAAATAAAAGAATTTCTTATGGAACTTATTGTAGAGTTAAACAAAACAAGTAGAAAAGAAAATGCTAAATTCAAAGTAGCAGACAAAGAATTCCAATTACATATAACAGATATGGCCATCGGAGATGAATATGGAAAGATAGTAATATTTACAGATGTTACTAAAGAATCTAGTTTAGAAAAAGCGCTTGAAGATAAACGTACTACAGTTGGTGTAATAACAATAGATAGCTATGATGATGTATTACAAGGATTAGATGAACTAGACAAAGTAACAACAATATCTGGAATAGATAAAGAAATAATGTCTTGGATAGGTAAATACGAAGGTATAGTAAGCAAGATAGAAAAAGATAAATATATATATTTTATAGAAAAACAATATGTAAGAGAACTTGAAGAGAATTCTTTTGAAATACTAGAAAGAATAAACAAAGTATCAGAGACTAAAGTAAAAATACCAGTAACGATAAGCATTGGTTTGTCTTACGATGAAGATACTTTATCTGGAAGATATAAATCTGCTATGACTGCACTAGATGTAGCTATGGGTAGAGGTGGAAATCAAGCAGTAATTAAAACTAAAAAGAAATACGATATGTATGGAGATACAGGAAAACAATTAGAAAAGACAACAAGAGTAAGAGCTAGAATGATCTCTCAATCGTTAAAAGAAATAATACAAAATGTAGAAAATGTATACATAGTTGGTCACAAGAATACAGATATAGACTGTATAGGTGCAGCAGTAGGTATATACAAAATTGCTAAAACATTAGGCAAAGAATCTAAAATAATAGTTGATGTAAAAAACAACAATTCAACTAAGTATGTAATGGATAGACTTTCAGAATTAAAAGACTATCAAGATGTATTTATTGGAAAAGATGATACTAAAAAACTAGATTTTGAGAACTCGCTTCTTGTAGTTGTAGATACACATAAACAAAGTTATCTAGCAGCTCCAGAAATATTAGAAAAATTTGATAAAGTAGTAGTAATAGACCACCATAGACGTGGACCAGAGTTTATAGAAAATCCAATACTTACATATCATGAAGTATATGCATCTTCTACATCAGAACTTGTAACAGAACTTCTAATGTGTATGGATGAAATAAAACTAGAACCAAGAGAAGCTGAAGCACTATTTAGTGGAATAGTAATAGACACTAAAAACTTTACTTTCAAAACTGGTGTAAGAACATTTGAAGCATCGGCATACTTAAAGAAGACAGGACTAGATATAACAGAACTTAAGCATATGTTCCAAAATGATTTTGAAACATATATGGCAAAGGTTAATATTGTTAAGAACGCAGAGATAATAGATGGAAAGATTGCAATGTCTATTTGTAAAGAAGAACATGAAAACATTTCTGTAATAACAGCTCAAGCAGCAGATGAACTTCTATCTATAACAGGTGTTGTAGCATCGTTTGTTTTATGTGAGCAAAATGGAACTGTTAATATTTCTGGAAGATCTCTAGGAGATATAAACGTTCAAGCAATATTAGAAAAAATGGGCGGTGGTGGACATATCACATTTGCAGGAGCACAACTTACAGGAATAACTGCAGAAGAAGCCAAAGAAAAACTATTAGGAATAATAGAAGAATATTCATTAAAAGACTAAAATTAAATAAAAGGAGGAAACATAAATGAAAGTAGTATTAAACGAAAATGTAAAAGGATTAGGGAAAAAATTAGACATAGTTAATGTAAGCGAAGGATATGCAAGAAACTTTTTGTTTCCTAAAAAGTTAGCAACACCAGCAGATAATAAATCTGTTTCTGAAGCTACAACTAAAAAATCAGCAATACAATTTAAGAAAGACACAGACAGAGAAAATGCACAAGAATTAAAAGCTAAAATAGAAGAAATCATAGTAGATTTCAAAGTAAAAACAGCAGATAACGGTAAATTATTTGGAAGTGTAACTTCTAAAGAAATAAGTGATGAACTAAAGAAAACAAGTGGTATAGATGTAGATAAAAAGAAAATTACATTAGATGACGCAATAAAAACAACTGGCGTGTATACTGCTAAAGTGAAATTATACGAAGGAGTAATAGCAAACCTAAAGGTAAGAGTAAGTAATATTTAGGAGGTATCACATGGAAAAAGAGGCTGTGACAAGTAAAATATCACCAAGTGATGTTTATGCTGAACAGGCCGTTTTGGGCTCAATGCTTGTAGACAAAGACGCAATAGCTAAAGCAATTGAGGTGTTAAAGCCAGGGGATTTCTATAGAGATGACCATAAAGAAATATTCTCAGCAATGCTAGATATTTATAGAAAAGGTGACCCAATAGATATTTTAACAGTAAGAGAAGCTTTAAAGCTTAGAAATTCTATAGAAAAAGTAGGAGGCGATGCATATCTATCATCTTTAGTAGATATGGTTCCAACTACATCAAATATAGATTCTTATGTTAAGATTGTTGAAGAAAAAGCAACACTTCGTTCTTTAATAAAAGCTGCAAATGATATTATTTCATACGGATATGCAGAAACTGAAGAAGTAGATGAAATAATAGATATGGCAGAAAAGAAAATCTTTGATGTATTACAAAACAGAGCAGCAAAGGGCTACGCAAGTATAAAAGATATATTAGTAGACACTTTCGATAACATAGAGAAACTATACAACAGTAAATCTAATGTATCAGGCATGGAAAGTGGATTTAAAGATTTAGACTTAAAAACATCTGGACTTAACAATTCAGACTTAATAATTGTTGCAGCAAGACCTGCTATGGGTAAATCTGCGTTTGCATTAAACATTGCAACAGCAGTTGCAAAAGCAAATGTCCCAGTACTTATATTCAGTCTCGAAATGTCTAAAGAACAAATGGTAAACAGAATACTATGTTCTGAAGCACAAGTAGACAGTATGAAGGTTAGAACTGGTAAACTAGATGCGGATGACTGGGTAAAATTAGGTAAAGCGAGTGGAGATTTATCTGAAACTCCAATATACATAGAAGATACACCAGGTCTATCTTCAGCAGAACTTAGAGCAAAATGTAGAAAAGCAAAACTAGAAAAAGGAATTGGACTAGTTGTAATAGACTATTTACAACTTATGGAATCTAAAGGTAAGAGTGATAGCCGTCAACAAGAAATATCTGAAATCAGTAGAGGACTTAAAGTGCTTGCTAAGGAAATAGATGTTCCAGTTATTGCATTATCACAATTATCTCGTGCTGCGGAACAAAGACCAGACCATAGACCAATGCTAAGTGACCTTCGTGAATCTGGATCAATAGAGCAAGATGCGGATATAGTTATGTTCTTATACAGAGATGATTATTACAATCCAGAAACAGAAAAGAAGAACATTGCAGAAGTAATTGTAGCTAAAAACAGACAAGGTTCAACTGGTACAGTAGAACTTGCTTGGTTACCAAATTACACTAAGTTTGCAAATTTATATAATGGCTAAATTAAACAGGGAGAACAATGAATAAATTATTAGAACAGGTAAAAAATAATATATATACATATAATTTAATCGAAGATAAAGATATAATTGTAATTGGCCTTTCAGGAGGTCCAGATTCAATATTTCTTATTCACGCATTAAGTGCACTTAAACCTGTAATAGAAAAAGAAAAGAAAATAACATATAGACTACA